>CAZFQG010000057.1:0-770 GCA_964520785.1 uncultured Planctomycetaceae bacterium
AAGATGTGAAACGAGGTGTGGTAATGCGGCGCGCGTCCGAGGCGGTTCATCGGGGTTCTCCTTCAACGAGCGATTCAGGCGACACGTCCACGACATTCTCCATTCCGCCAAAATGGGGATGCATCTTGGTACCATTCCGCGCGCCGTTCGCATTGACCGGCTTGAGCGTTACCGGGATGATTTCACGAAAACTCGGCTCGACGGTTCCCGCTCGCGCGCGGACCAGGGTTCCCCCGATCAGCCGCGCCATGTCGCTCAGCGCGATATCCGGTCCGACCGTGGTATGGTCCATGGCGGCGCCGTTCTTCGATTGGTAGTTCTGGAACACGATCTCGACGTCCCCCGGCACCGCCAGTCCGCGGCGTCGCACGGCGGCGGCCGCCAGCTCACCCGGCTGTTCCGAACGGAGGATGATCGCCGTCGGCCGCGGGTCGATATCGAGAACCTGGTTCACCGTTCCCTGCAAAATGTCGGGGGCGTACGGGGCCGTCCGAAGGATGATCGCGTCCGGGGATAGCCGTTCGGCCGCCGACACCTCGCGGAGGCCATCCATGAAGGCGTTGTCACCGGGCCGCGACATGTGCGAGGTGTAGAAGACGATCCGACGGTGCCCCCGCTTCAGAAGGTATCTCAGCAGGAGCCGCGCCGAGGCGGCCTGATCAATGTCGATGGAAGGCAGCGGCGCTTGACCCGCATAAGTGGCCCCCACGACCACGGTAGGAATTTTCGATTCCGCTAAATAACGGTATACATCCGGCGGACAACTGACG
>CAZFQG010000057.1:780-31727 GCA_964520785.1 uncultured Planctomycetaceae bacterium
GAGGCTGTGCGGACCTGCGGAACGCCTCTTCCAGGCGTGCCGCGGCGTCATGCTCCGAGACGAAGGTGAACTGGATATTTCCGCCACCGAGTCGCTCGCGAACCGTTTGAATGGCACTGAGCGAGAGAACCGGCGATACGCCCTCATCCTCTTCGTGAATGACGAAGTGAAACAGCGGCGTGTCCGGTTTCTCGACGATTGCCTCCGGACCGACGAACGTACCCACTTTGTGCCGGCGGAGTAGAACTTTTTTTTCCGCCAGAAAGGCCAGCGCCCGATGCGCGGTGGAAGTGCTGACCCCGAGAAAATCGGCCGCCTGCGCGGCGGTGAAATAGCGATCGCCGACACTCAGGCACCGGCGCCGAATATCTTCCTCGAGCCTCGCGGCCAAACGGTGTACCGTTGTAACCGGAATTTCCGCCATATCTTCGTCAGCTTCGCGGTTGGTTCCGTGTAGTTCAAAAAAACCCAACATGGTTCATTCTAATCGAAGCTTTGGATTTGTTCAAGCGGATTGAAAGAGTTTTTACGATTGTGTTAGTAAGGACACTTTTTGTGGCTCACAACACGATTTCGTACTCGCGTTCGGCGTAAAACCCCTCTTTTGTGTATATCAATGTAACACTAATGCAGTATGGTATTTATTTTCACAACTACGAGTATTTATTAAGATACGGAATTGCGTTTTGGATTCAGCTACAGGGACTCACGCCGGCATAACCGCCGGCGGAAATGGGCATTTCAGGGGCATGTGGTCGTCCAAGAACGACTTGGCGCGGTTCCGGACCCTGGCATTCCGGCTGCTTCGGAATATAATGGGACTGTGTTATCCGCTGTTCCCACCTGTTTGCCGGCCGACGCCGTCTACTATCATGAAACGTGTTTTCGCCCTCTATCGCCGCGTGCAACCGGCCATATATCTGATCCTTGTTTGGTGCGCCATGGCGGCACCCGTCTTGGCCAAGCCGAAGAAAGGGGCGGAGGAGGCGTCCGGACCAACTGGGCCCAGCGCCTGGGTCCTGCCCTACGCCTTGGTGCTGTTCAGCGTCGGACTGGGGATGATGATGATCTTGCGGAGCGCGAGACGTTCCGAACGCCATAGACCGGAACAATACGGGCAACAGTCCGAGTGAAACACCCGCCTCGCTTGACCGAGCAAACCTGGAGCATCCGGTGCGCGGTCTTGCCGCGGTGAATCATGAGGAATACCTTCCGTGAGCCCTTGCGAAACGTCTCGGTCCCCGGTTAATCCGAAAACGTTGCGGCGGCGCATACTGCCAGCGCTGCGGGAACTGTACCACGACCGCGCCGAGGAGTGCGCCGACAAGATACTCTCGCGAGCCGGTGCCCGGTTCGGCGCCGCGTTCGACGGCAAGGGATCGCCGTACGACGAGGGGACGGTCATCCTGATTACGTACGCGGACCAGGTCCGCGCCGAGGGATGCGCCCCTTTGGAGGCACTGCGGCGATTCTTGGAAGACTACCATCTATCGGATTGCTTCAGCACCCTGCACATCCTGCCGTTTTTCCCCTATTCCTCGGACGATGGGTTCTCCGTGGTCGATTACCGGAAGGTCGACCCGGAGTTCGGGACCTGGGAGGACGTCGAGCGCCTGAGCAAGCGGTTTGCGTTGATGTTCGATCTCGTACTCAACCATGTATCGCGCCGGAGCGATTGGTTCGCGGGGTTCCGCCGGGATGACCCGCGCTACCGGAAATACTTCATCGTGCCGGACGTCGACACGGACCTTTCGGCGGTGACGCGACCTCGGAACAGTCCACTGTTGACGCCGGTTCGAACCGCGCGGGGAACGCGGCACGTTTGGACGACGTTCAGCGACGACCAGATCGATCTGAACTACGCCGAGCCGGACGTGTTGGTGGAAATGATGGACGTTTTGTTTTTCTATGTCGATCGCGGCGCGAGTATCATCCGGCTCGACGCGATCGCTTATTTGTGGAAGGAACCCGGCACGCGATGTATCCATCTTCCCCAAACCCATCTTATCGTAAAGCTGATCCGGATTCTGTTGGACGCGCTCGCCCCGGGGACGGTCCTGCTTACGGAAACCAACGTTCCCCACGCCGAGAACGTCGCTTACCTCGGTGATGGGGACGAGGCGGGAATGGTGTACCAGTTCAGTCTGGCGCCGCTGTTATTGGAGGCGATCCTCTCGGACGACGCGACCTATCTGAACGAATGGCTTCGGTCATTAGCGCCCCCGCCGGCCCGGACGACCGTGCTGAACTTCACGGCCTCGCACGACGGACTCGGCGTGCGGCCGCTGGAGGGGATTCTCCCGAAGCGGCGGTTTGACCGCTTCGCGGCGGAAATCCGCCGGCGCGGCGGCCTGGTGAGTACGAAGCGGGACGCCGGCGGCGGGGAAAGTCCCTACGAACTGAACGTCACCTATTATTCCGCGATGGCCGAGCCGGACGCGCCGCGCGAGTCGATTCAGATGCGCCGCTTCCTGGCGAGCCAGAAGATCATGGCGGGCCTCCAGGGAATTCCCGGCGTCTACTTCCACGGTCTGACCGGGACCCCGAACGACGCCGGTGCCGTGGAGCGCACGGGGCGGGCCAGGTCCATCAACCGCCGCAAGTTCGAACGCACCGAACTGGACGAGATTTTCCGGGACGATTCGGCTCGGGCGAGGGTGTTCGAGGGCGTCCGCCACCTCCTTCGGATCCGGCGGCGACAACCGGCATTCCACCCCTGGGGCTCCCAGGAGTTCGTCTCCTTTTCCGACCCGGCGATCGTCGGATTCATACGGACGTCTCTCGACGCGAAGCAGCGGATTCTCGTCCTGGCGAACCTGAGCCGCCAACCTCGAAACGTCGACATCGGAAAGGGCGCACGATTGGAACCGACGATTGATATCCTCTCGTCGGAAGGGGCCGATTCCCCGTGCATTCCCTTGGACGCCTATCAGGTGCGCTGGCTTTTGTTGCGCTGAGTCGTCAGGCAGCCCGGGAGCTGATCCCAAGAGGTGAGCACGAGATCGGGCGCGACTCCTTCGACTCGCGGATCGCCGTCGCGCAGGCGCAAACTCCGCGCATCTCCGGCGAACAGGGCCGTCCGGAAACCGACCGCGGCGGCCGGAGCGACGTCGTTGAGCATGTCGTTTCCGACGAAGAGCGTTTCGTTCGGAAGAATCCCCCTGGAGGCGAGCCTCTTGGAAGCGACTTCGCAAAGTCCGCGTCCCGGCTTGCCAAAGCCATGCTCGAATGAGAAGACCTGCAGATCCGGCTCGAAGCCGAGACCGTCCAGCGTCTTTCCCAGCAGAGCCGGAAAGAGGAGCCGAGTGTAGAATTGCGCGTTGCTGACGATTCCCAGCACGAAACCCACGGTCCGGAGCCGGTCAAGGCATTCCGCCGCCCCGGGCATCGGCCAGACCGGATTCGCCAGCGTCTCGTACTCCAGCGCGAAATCTCTCGAATCGATATCCGCGGTGGGAAATATGCGTCCCTCGGCATTCCATCGAGAAAGCACGAGGCCCCATATCTCGAGTACGTCGATCTCCGGGGTTTCGATTCCCCGGGCTTTGGATACCGCATGGGCGTCTTCAATCGCGGTATGGAACTCTTCGGCGGTCGGCGGACGACGCGAATCATAACGGACACCGATATTGTCGAACGCCTTGGTCACGGCGTCCCGCTTCACCGCCCGGCTCGCGACTCCCACTTCGCCGGCGGCGCTAATGATAAGCGTTCCGTAAACGTCGAAGAGAACGGAGCGGATTCCCTCAAGCGACCGCGGACGCGGGACCATTCCGGACGGTTCCGGAACCAGCGGCCGAAATCGGGCTCGGATTCGCGTACAATCGTCGTTCAAAGGTTCGTGCCGGATCGAAGTACCTCTCGCCGTCAGTCGTTGCGCTCGAGAATCTCCACTAAATGATACCCGAAATCCGTCTTAATCGGGCCATGTACCTTTCCCACCGCCTCGCCGAAAACGACGGTGTCGAACTCGGGAACCATGCGCCCCTGGTCGAACCAGCCGAGGTCGCCCCCTTGCCGTCCCGAGGGGCACTCGGAATGCTCTTGGGCTACTTCCGCGAAGTCGGCGCCGTTCTCGATCTCTTGCTTCAGTTCTTCGCACTTCGCTTCGGTCTTGACGAGGATGTGTCGCGCGTTGGCATTTGCCATCGATTCGCTCCTTGAGTAAAAAAAGACGAGAATTGTTAGTCGAACGATTGCTCACTCGACGGAAAAACGCCGCTGCGAACATCGTCGCAATATCCAGAAACGGCGTCGGAAATGACCTTGGCGCAGTTCGCGTAGGCCTTCACGTGTTTCGGTACGTGGCCGGGCGTCAGTCCAACAAGATCGTGAAATACCAGAATTTGGCCGTCGCAACCGGCACCCGCACCAATCCCAATCGTGGGGATCGAAAGCAATTCGGTCGCCTCGGCCGCCAGTTCGTGCGGAATGCACTCCAGCACGACGCAAAACGCGCCGGCGTCTTCCACCGCCTTGACGTCGTCCAGAAGCCGCTCCCGGTCTCGCTGTACCCGATGTCCTCCCAGGCCGTGAATACTCTGAGGGGTGAGTCCGCAGTGCCCCATGACCGGAATTCCGGCATCAACGACGGCGGCGAGGGTTTCCGCCCGGCGACGGCCTCCCTCGACTTTGACGGCCTGAACCGGGGCTCTCTTCAGAACCTCCGCGGCCGCCTCGACAGCCGTCCGGGGGCCAAGCACCGTCGTCGGAAACGGCAGATCGACGATCACCATCGCGTGTTCCACGGCTCGCCCGACCATTTCCGCATGATAGATGATCTCATCGAGCGTCACCGGCAGGGTGCTCTCCCGACCTTGGACCACATTCGCAAGGCTGTCTCCGACCAGAATGCCGTCCACGCCCGCCGCGTCTACCAGGGTCGCGGAGATGTAGTCGTATGCAGTCAATGTGCAAATCCGCACTTTATCCCGTTTCATTCGGGCAAAGTCGAGGATCGTGCGGCGTTTCTTCCGGTCGGACATGAAAGAGGTACGTTGGTTTGCGATGTGATCGCCTAATCGGCCTGTAGACAGCAGATTGTACTCGCCCTCCCCCGTCCAAGAAATACCCCGTCTAGGTGGAATGTGCCGACTCTCCCTTTTTCCGGTGGAACATGGATAAGGATAATGGGAAATGGACAAAACAAGCGATGCCCGACGAGATGAGAGAGTGCTGGACGCCCACACGCATTTGACCGAAGAAGTCTTCGACTCCGACCTGGAGGCAGTTATCCATCGCGCGGTGGGATGTGGCGTGGATCGGTTTCTAAGCTGTGGGACTTCGGAAGCGGACTGGGATAGAGTATCGTCCCTCGCCAGGGCCGAGTGCCGTGTTCTCCCCGCCTTCGGGTTGCATCCTTGGTTCGTCGCCGGACGTTCACCGCAGTGGAAGGATCGGTTGGTGGGGCTCCTTAGCAGCATCCCCTCATCGGTAGGGGAAATTGGCCTCGATGGTGCGATGGAGAACACTCCAGAAGAAGCGATCGAAGTATTCGCCGAGCAATTGGAGTTGGCGGAGCGATTCGCGGTTCCAGCGAGTATTCACTGCGTTCACGCCTGGGGACCGCTATTGGAGGCGATACGGCCCTTCGCGGGAGAGGTGCCGATGTTGATTCACGCCTTCGGCGGTTCGGTTGAGATACTGAGACAACTCGAGCAACTGGGCTGCTATTTTTCGTTCGGCTGCGCGCTGCTCGATCCGAAGCGGAAACGGCCCCGCGCGGCGGTGAAGGCGGTTCGATTGGATCGCCTTCTGCTGGAGAGTGATGCCCCGACGTTGCCCCCGCCCAAGGAGTTCCGGCCGCCTTGGATGCAATTGGATGCGCATGGCGAGGCGAGGAACGAGCCGGCGATTGTCCCTACCGTTTTGGAGACGATCGCCGAATTACGGGGGATATCCGGCGAGGAATTGGCCTCGGCGACTGACGAAAACGGCCGCCGTTTCTGCGGTGATCGCCTATACGCATGGTAGCACGTAAGGAGTTGCACGGGTTGATGGAAGAGGAACGCTTTTGCCGGATAGAGCAGATGGTCGGTGAAGAGGGGCTTGCACGGCTTCGCGGGGCATTCGTCGCCGTCGTCGGCCTGGGGGCGGTGGGGAGCTACGCCGTGGAGGGCCTGGCCCGATCCGGAATCGGCCGGCTGCGTCTAGTCGATTTCGACGTCATCCGGCCGTCCAATATCAACCGGCAACTCTACGCGCTCGATTCGACCGTCGGCCAGAAGAAGCACGAGGTGGCACGGCGGCGGGTATTGGACATCAACCCGCGGTGCCATGTCGAAAGCCTGGACTGTTTCGCCCACGCGGACACGGCCGAGGCAATCCTCGCCGGCCCTCCGGACCTGGTCGTCGACGCGATCGATTCAGTCCGGCCGAAAGTCGAGTTCCTGGCCGCCTGTGTAACCCGCGAGATGAAGGTAATATCCTCGATGGGCGCTGCCCTGCGGACCGACCCGACGCGAATCCGGGCCGGTCGCTTGAGCGAGGTCCACCACTGCCCCTTGGCGGCCCAGGTCCGGCGAAAGCTCCGCCGGAAGGGAATCGCGCCGGACATTCCATGCGTCTACTCGACCGAACGAGTCTGCAATCTTCCGAATTCGGCCGTCTTGCAGGACGCGGTAGAGGAGGATTACCACCAACGGGGGAGAAGACGCGCCACATTGGGGAGTCTGCCGGCGGTCACCGGCATGTTCGGCCTGATCATCGCGAACCTGGCGGTCCTGCACATAGCCGGAAGGATTAGTCAAGGTCGACCTTCCACCGATTTCGAAGATTTGCTAGCATAAGCATCCTATCGGTTCGGAAATATCGTAATCGGAGTCCGTCATGGAGGACGACTCGTGTCTTCATTTGTCCAGTCCCAAGAGAGCCACTCCGGAATATGGAAGGCCTGCCCGGCGACTCCGGTTCGGGTCGCGACGGTGACCGCGCTGGTGGAGGGGGTCGACCACGTCTGCTGCCGTTACCGGGTCGAGCCGTTCGGGTGGGCGCTTGCCGAGCGGGGATTCCAGCTTGAAATCGTCCCCATCGCCGAGAATACCGCGGCACGGTTATCGCAGTTCTTCCGTGCGCGGCGGTCGCACGTCGTCTTGCTGCAGCGGAAGCTTCTGCCGGTCTGGCAGCTTACCGTGCTGCGGAAGTGTGCCGCGCGGCTGGTGTACGACTTCGACGACGCCCTCTTCCAACGCGACAGCTACAGCCCCAAGGGCCCCGACAGCCGCGCGCGGCTGGGACGGTTTTGGGCGACCGTCCAGGCGGCGGACGCCATCATCGCCGGAAACGATTATTTGGCCGAGCGAGCCGCGTCCTACGTGGATGCCGCAAGGGTCTCCGTCGTCCCCACGTGCGTGGAACCGGGTCTGTATCAGTCCGCACGGCACGAACGGACTGGAGCGGCCGCGAGATTGGCCTGGATCGGGCAACGGAGTACACTGCCGTCACTGAAACGATTCGAACCGCAACTGAAGGCCGCGTCCAACATGCTGGATGGCTTGAAACTCCGCCTGATCGCCGATGAAACGATGCGTCTGGACGGGGTCGATGTCGTCTTCCGCCGGTGGGCCGAGGCGACCGAGGCCAAGGAGCTTGCCGCCGCCGATATCGGAATCAGCGTCCTCCCGGACGATTCCTGGAGTCTGGGCAAATGCGGGCTGAAGGTCCTCCAGTACATGGCCGCTGGGCTGCCGGTCGTCGGAAACCCCGTCGGCATGAACCGCCGAATGATCGAGCATGGGCGAACCGGGTTTCTCGCGTCGACGCCCAACGAATGGGCAAAGGCGATCCGCAAGCTGGCGAACGACCCGGGCCTGCGGCGGATCATGGGGGGTGAGGGGCGGCGCTTCGTCGAGCGGGAATACAGCGTAGGGCGATGGAAGAACCGCTTCGCGGAAATCCTCTCCAACCTGGCAGGTTCGTAGCGCGTGCGTACGAGTCCCGGGAGGGCATTTTCCGTTCGTCGCGGGTACGCCGGGGCTTCAGCGTTCGAGACAAAGGCGAAAACGCCTTAACAGGCCAGGGCATAGGGGGGAAGATACGCGCAACGGCTTCCCCGCGAACGGACTACTTGATCCTCGTTGGCGCTATGTTATACTAACCGGTCGTTGCCGGCTCTTACGCCTCGCGTCGTTCTCTTCCGGGGTTTCGTCCCCTGGAGCATTTCGCCAATGAGTTCCTTCATGGAAATCCTCCCATGCGTTTTCGCCTTCTGCCACTGACCCTTTTACTGGCGTTCGTTTCCATCCCTTTCGCCCGCGCATTCAATCTCCCGCTCGATAAAGCCGGTCCTCTCACCGCGCGGATCGAAGCGCCGGATTCCTTGACGCGGACGGACACGCTTGTTCCGTTCGAAGTCCTCCTGGAAAACTCATCGGAAGAACCCCTCGAGGGAACGTTGCGCCTCGAGGTGATCGACCATTTCCGCGTTTCACCGGACGATCGCATCCCTTTCCGCGTTCCGCCGAAAGATACGGTCCGCGTTTCATGCGCGCTCGTCGCGGGAAAGGGGAGCCATAGCGGGCTCTATCCGATTCACGCGTTTGTCGAATTCGTCGTCGACGGCGAAGGACTCACGGCTCACCCGGTCAAGATACTCAAGACCGAGTTCCCCGCGGAGGACTCCCGCCGAAGGGATCGGTTCCCATGGCGACCGGTGACGGTTCGCCGGGACGCCCGGCTCAAGCTCTGCGATACCTGGACGCGCCGGACGGTGTACCGGGTGTTCGGCGAGGAGGAGGTCACGGTTTCGTCGATTGGCGCCGGCGCTGAAGAGCCGCGGCATCGGGGTCAGTGCCTGTTGCGTTTGACCCGGTTGGAAAGGGACGATGCGCCCAAACACGAAACGGGCGGAGAAACACCTGACGGCGACGAACGTTGGGCGTTCTTCATGCACCCTCCTTGGAAGGATGGGCTGGTGGGAACGACCCTGCTCGAGTTTCCCCTGGCGCTGCCTGAAGGAATGCCGATCCTGCTGCGATTCGCCGTTGGCTTGAGCCCGGACACCCGGGGAGACGGAATCACGTTCCGCGTTCGGGTGGTTCCTTTCGACGCGCCCGACGGGAAATTGGGGGAAATCGTTTACGAGTACCATACCGACGCGAAGACCTGGCGGGAGGCGGAGGTCGACCTGAGCCAGTACGGCGGTCGCGCCGTGCGGTTGCAGCTTGAGACTCACCCGGGACCGGAAAACGATACCGCCTGGGACCATGGAAACTGGGGTGAGCCGATCCTTATCGTGGGGACACCGAAGGCGGAGGTAGTCCCCTCGCTCGACAGCCTGAAACGGGGTATCGCCGCAGGAAGGATACGGCGCGGATCGCGGGAATACGAAGTTCGCGTACTCCTCGGCGAACGGGGACTCCTCGACGCGACGGTCGGCTTCCTCGCCGAGGACGCCTCGTCGTGGATGCACGATTTCCAGATTCGCGTTCTGGGGGAGTTGCTCAGCGATCGGGCCTCGCCGTCAATCGTCACCATTGCGTCTCTTTCCGGCATCCATGACGGTGAGCTGGCAATCCGCCATCGCGTTGCGCACCCGGCCGGGGAGTTCGACGTCGTCGGGCGACTGTGGGTCGAGCGGGACGTACTTCGGACGTCGTTCGATTTGGAGAACGCTCCCGAACCGGAGCCCTGGTTTCACGTTCACATCGAAGACGCGGCCGTCGGCCGTTGGCGCGAGAACCCGCGGCGCATCTTCGCCGGACCCGGTAATGTCATGGTCGGGATCCGGCGCGGGTTCGATCTGGGTTTTGACGGTCACCGCTGCTCGACCTCCTTCGTCGGATTCGAATTCGACCGTATGGCGATCGTCCAAGCGGTGGACGCGCCGCCTCGAGGCCTGAGCGTGCGTCCCAGCGAACGTCACGCCTCGCTGCACGCCGCCCACGCGGTCACTTTCACCTTCATCCCGCACGATACGGCCTTCGCCGCCGCGAAGGCCTGGCGCGACGTCAATGGGTTGAAGGCCGGCGGCGGTGTCCGGAAAGCGGCGGGCCGCTTCGTATTCGATCTCTGGGGAGGCCGCTACGGACCGAGCGCCGAGGAACTTCAGAAGAGTTTTCGTTACGGGCTGACCGACGCGATGGTCGTATGGCATAACTGGCAGCGTTGGGGATACGACTATCGGCTGCCGGATATCGTGCCGCCGAATCCATTGCACGGCTCGACCGAGGAGATGATCGAACTGATCGAGACGTGCAAACGCCGGGGCGTGCCGTTCGCCCCGCACGACAACTATATCGACTTCTATCCCGACGCCGGCGGGTTTTCTTACGAGCGGACGATCGCGTTTCACGAAAACGGTCGACCGGTCCTCGCCTGGCTGAACGAAGGGCGAGGCGCCCAGTCTTACCGCTACCGGGCCGACGCGATCTCGGGCTTCCTCGGACCGAATCTCAGGTGGGTGAAAAAGCATCTTGAACCGACGGGCTATTTTATCGATGTTTGGGCTTCCGCGGCGCCCTACGATTATTGGACGGCGCGCGGCGATTTCCACGCTTCCGTGGAAACCACCCGGGTCTGGGCGGAGAGTTTCGCCTGGATCCGCGATCTTCTCGGCGGCGACGCGCCGATGATCTCCGAAAGCGGCCACGACGGGCTCATCGGCTCCTTGGACGGCGCTCAGGCGAATCATCTTCGAGTGGGTAATCCGGTTCCGGGGCACCGCTATGAATGGGCGGCCTGGAACGTCGATTGCGACGACGCTGAACGAATTCCTTGGTTCGATGTCGCCCATCACGACCGGTTCATCCTGCACGGGGCGGGCTACGCGCTTCGTTACGCGGCGGGGCTCCCGCAAGAACTCCACGGCATGTTCAGCGACGACTATATCGCCACGGAAATCATGACCGGACGCCCGGCCATGGTGCCCTCTCCCTTCGGCCGCGACGTCGTCCGCAAGTATTGGCTCACGCAGTCCTGGTCGCGGGCGGTCGCGATGCAAGCGATCGAAGCGGTCGAGTTTATCGAAGGAAACATCCACCGGCAGTATGTCCGCTGGTCGAACGGGGCCGAGGCCTGGGTCAACCGCGAAGAAGAGGATTGGTACGTCGAGGGACGAGTGCTGCCGCAATACGGGTTCTTCGCGAGGGCGCCGGGTGAGCACGGTCCCAGCGAAGCCTCCGTCGAGCGAAAAAAGGGCACGATCGTCGAGACGGCGAAGACGCCGACGTCGCTTTACGTAAACGGTCGGATGATGATGACTCCGCCGGCGAGAATCCGACCGGTCGTCGAAAGCTTCAAAAGTGCCGCCGGGCGGTCATTCGAATTCGACCTTTCGTGGAACGCGGCGACCCCGATCCCGGAAGGATACATCCCGTTCTTCCATTTCAACGACGAAGCGGGGGAGATTCTCTTTCAGGCGACCCAGGTACCGCCGGGGTTTCCCGATACACGGCGCGGGACGCTCTCCCGCAAGGTCCGGGCAAGCGTTCCGGGCTCACTCCCTTCGGGGAAGGATTTCACGCTCGCGGTGGGGCTGTACCATCCCGATACGGGTTCCCGATTGGAGTTCGACTTCCTCGATGACGGCTCGCGGCGATACGAACTCGGATCGATCCGGCTCAAGACGGGTTCCGACGGAAGGGAGCAGGTCCTCTGGAATCCGGTCGCGCCGCGAGAAAACAGGGCCCTCTCACGTTGGAACATGCTCGCCGAACCGGTTGATTTCGGCCCCGTGCGAACGGCGGGCGGGTGCCGGATTACGCTGGAAGAAGGCGCGGAATCGTCGCAAGGCGTCTCCGCAAACGCATTGGTGATCACACCGCTCCCCGCGGAGCGTGGCGCGGCCGCGGAACTGCGGATTCGGCCGGAATCGTTGCCGTGGAAATCGGGTCCGCTGACGACCGTTCGGGCATTCGACCTCGCCGGGCGAGAGCGGGTTTCCCGGAGTGCCGTCCGATTGGAAGACGGGGAGGTTGTCTTGAACATCGAACCTGGGGTGTTCCAGTATCGGCTGGGCCGATAACTTGGGGGCACCCTAAATGCCGCAAAAGAGTGCCTTTTTTCGCAAAACGGCTCTTGAGAACGCTCCATCCGGGAGGAATAATGGAAATGATGGGATTCATTCCCGCCCCACCGTGACTTCCCCCGCCCCACCGAGGCAAAACTCCCAGGAGATCGGCCATCATGACCCAATTCAATCGACGCGACTTTCTCAAGACGGGCTCCGTCGCGGCGGCCATTGCCGCCGGTTCCACGTTTACCTCGGCCGAAGAGCGGCAGCCGGACGAGCCGAAGCCGATCCGTGTCGGCGTCGTCGGCACCGGGTCGCGCGGGCGGTGGCACATCGTGAATATGCTCAAGTATCAGGAGAACGTGGAAGTTCCGGCGGTTTGCGATATCAAGCCGTCGGCGTTGGCCGCCGGCGTTCAGACGGTAAAAGACATCACCGGGAAGACGCCGGACGCATACGGCGAGAACGGCGACGAATACGCATACCGAAAGCTGTGCGAGCGGGACGACCTCGACGCCGTCGTCGCCTCGACGCCCTCCAAGTGGTTGGGACGCATGTCGATTGACGCGCTCAACGCCGGAAAGCACGCCAGCCACGAGGTTCCCGGATGCTACACCATCGAGGAATGTCACGAGATGGTCCAGGCGGAGGAGAAGTCGGGCAAGTACTGCATGTTGCTGGAGAACTGCTGCTACGAGCGGAACACGATGATGCTGATGAACATGATCCGCCAGGGCGTGTTCGGCGAGCCCTACTTCGGCGTCGGCAGCTACGTCCACGATTGCAGGCATTACTTTTTCGATTCCGCCGGGAAGCTCACCTGGCGCGGCGACCTGTATACCGAGGCGCATGGCGCCGCCTACAACCCCCACGGGTTGGGTTCCCCCTCGAAATGGCTTGGAATTAACGACGGCGACCGGTTCGAGTCTTGTATTTGCATGTCGACGACGCCGAGGGAGGTAAAGAAGCACGCCGCGAAGGTCTACGGAGCCGACAGCCCTCAGGCGAATCTTCCCTATATCCATGGCGACTTCGTCACGACTCTCATTCAGACCGCGATGGGCCGCGAAATCCGCATCGACTACAGCCTCTCCTGCACGCGGCCCTATTCGCGGTATTACCTGTTGCAGGGGACCAACGGCTGTTTCGACTCGCGGGTCGGCATGTACATCGAAGGCGTGACGGAAAAGGCGCACGAGAAGTGGGACGATATCGGCTCGTACTATGAGAAGTACGACAACCCCTACTGGCTGGCCGGTTGCGAAGAAGCGGCCAGGTGCGGCGGCCACGGCGGTATCGATTACTTCGTCATCCACGATTTCGTGAAGATGGTCCGCGAGAACAAACGTCCCTGGATCGACGTCTACGACGCGGCCACCTGGGCGTCTATTCTACACTTTTCGAAACTGTCCCTGGACCGGGGAGGCAACCGCGTGGAGGTCGATGACTTCACCGGCGGCCGGTGGAAGGACCCCGATTGGCGCAAAGACGCGTTCGTTTGAGCATTGTTTACCGTGACGTGAGTCCGCGGCTCGGCCCACAAGCGCGGGTCCCCCCGCGGACTCCGGTAAACTCGAAAAGAAAAACGAAACGGCTACCCCCGGAGGAAATAGGTACGATGTCTGGTTTTACGAAACGAGTGTTTACGGCGGCGTCCCTCAAAATGGTGCGGAGAAGCTTGGGGGGTCCATCCCGAAACGGTCCTATTATGGGGCTGCTGATCGTGTCCGCCATGGCTCTTTGCGCGGTCGCCCACGCGGCGTCCCCCTTAGCCGTCGTCACCGGCGGTCCCCAAGAGTCCAATCCGTTTGCCCCCTATTTGAGTGAAATCCTCCGGGGCGAAGGGTTCACGACGTTCGACGAAGTCGGCGCGGACGCCCTGGAGGCATCCGCGTTGGCCGGCCGGTCGGTCGTCCTGCTTGCCGAAACGCCAATCAGCGAAGAGGGGGCTAAGGCCCTCCGCGAGTACGTTCAATCCGGCGGACTCCTCGTCGCGATGCGGCCGGCCGCGGGTCTCCACGATGTCTTCGGGATTCTCGAGTCGGACCGGATCGAAGACCGACTCCGCCAGTACGTCGTGGTCAATGCCAATGATCCGGCCTTGACCGGCTTCGAAGACGCCGTGCTGCAGTACCACGGCCCGGCGTCCAAGTACGCTCTGCAAGGCGCAACCGCCGCGGCATCGCTTCGAGAGGACCCCGAGAAAGGGCCGGGCGACCCGGCGATTACCGTGAACCGGTTCGGGCGCGGCACGGCCGTCGCCTTCGCGTTCGACTTGGCGAAGAACGTCGTCCTCACGCGCCAAGGGAACCCCGAATGGGCTGGAGATGAAGGAGATACCCACGCCGGTTATCGCCCAATGGATTCGTTCCAACGGATCGACGGCCGGACTTGGTTCGACGAGGAGCGGCTCGCCGTTCCCCATGCCGATGAATTGCAGCGGGTTCTCGGTCGTTTGATCGTCCATCACTCCGAGTGCCCCCTGCCGCGACTGTGGCCGCTCCCCAAAATGCACGACGTCGTCGTCGTCAACACCGGAGACGGAGAGTCGGACCACGGCCCCCTCATCGACTCCACGCTCGACGCCTGCGCTGCCGAGGGGGGCGCCTTCAGCGTCTACCTCATGACGCCGGGGATCGCCAATACGTCTGTAGAACATGAAGCCAGGTGGCGCGAGGCCGGTCACGAAACGGGCATCCACTTCTACGCCGACGGAAAAGAAGGAGCCGGATTCGAAGAGGCCATGCGGGAGGATTTCACCCGCTACATCGCCGCGTTCGTGAACAAGTTCGGGCACTCCCCCAAGACGATCCGCAACCATACGATCGACTGGACCGGTTGGATCGAAATGGCCGCAATTCAGGCCGATCATGGGATCCGGCTCGACACGAATTACTACCACTACCTCATGCGGGGAAATCCCCGCGAACACTACGGCACCTTTACCGGGACGACGCTGCCCCAGCGGATGATGGATGAAAACGGGAAGCTCCTCTCGATCTACCAGGCCACGACCCAGTGGTGCGACGAGTGGTTCGACGACAAACTCCTCACGCCGGACGAAACGCTCGAAATCACGAAGGGGATGATCGCCGATGCTCGGGAGATGGGTTATCCCTCCGCGTTCGTCGTCAACATCCACCCGGTGCGGTTCCGCATGCAAGACGATATCACGTCGGATTGGATCGTACCGTTCTGGAAGTATCTGCGGGAGGACGGAATTCCTAGTTGGTCCGCCGCGATGCTGCTCGATTTCGTCGAGGCGAAGGTCGGCTCCAAGATGGAGGATGTCCGGTGGGAAACAACGGAGAGCGGCGATTCGGTGCTCGCTTTCAGGTTTCTTCCCGGCGCGAAACGGGACGACCTGACATTGGTGATACCGAAGACCGCCGGCGAGAAACGGCTCGATTCAATCTCGCTGGACGCAGAGGCCGTCGAACCGGTCGTGCGGACCGTCAAGGGGGTACGATCGGCTTTCGTCACGGTCCCGGCGCGCGAGGCCGTCGACGTTCGCTGTGTCTATGCTCGGTAATGGTCCCGTCCCGAGTCCAAAACTGAATCAACTTGACCCTACGCGAAATAATCGCGCCGTAGAGATACTACTTCTTCACCGTTGAATCGTTGAATCGCGAGCCCGGTGAAGAGAGAATTTCCGTTTTCCTTCGCTCCATCCGGGAAAAGGGCCGCTCCTTAAACGGCCGAGAGGATGGCCGCCACGGTCGGCTTAGACAACCGTTCGGTGGGGTCGCCCCGATTGAACCGTTTGAGCGCGCTTGCTATACTCGGCTTTGTGTAACAAGATGGCTATGCTCTGGGTACGTGCCCGCGGCGGCGCCACCGTCGAAGTGGAAATCGGAGATATCTCATGCGAGGAAGATTCGTCTGGCATTGTCTGGGTGGGGTCGTCGCGGTGTTAGCCGGCATAGTCGTCGTCGAATCGGCTTCGGCCGAAACGTCCGCGAAATCGCCGATCGGGCCGAAAATCGAAGAGGGGGTCGCCTGGTACGACGTCGGGAACTGGGGCGTCGAAGGTCGTGGATGGGACGACACGAAACGCTATTTCGACCGCCTTCCGGCCGAGGCGGAGGAAAAGGTGCGGCCTCCGGTGTGGAACCTCAGCCGCCAAAGCGCCGGGATGTCGGCCCTATTCGCGACCGACGCGACGACGATTTGGGTTCGCTACAAGCTGTTGAACGCCTCGCTCGGCATGCCGCACATGCCGCCGACCGGAGTCAGTGGAGTCGATCTGTACGCCCGGGACGACGATGGAAGATGGCGCTGGGTCGCGGTAAGCAGGCCCGATGCGCAGGAAGTCACCCAGAAGCTCGCCGACGGTCTGCGGTCCGGCCGGCGAGATTATCGCGTCTATCTGCCGCTGTATAACGGGACCGAGTCGCTGGAAATCGGCGTGCCGGAAGAAGCGAAATTCGTCCCCATTTCACCCCGCGAGGAGAAACCGATCGTCTTCTATGGAACAAGCATCTTGCATGGCGGCTGCGCGTCGCGGCCTGGAATGGCCTGGCCGAGCATCGTCTGCCGCGCGCTCGATTGTCCCCATATCAACTTGGGATTCTCCGGAAACGGAACGATGGACGAATCGGTCGGCGAGCTGATGGGCCGCATCGACGCGGCGGCCTACGTGATCGACTGTCTGCCCAACATGAGAGCGGATCTGATCGCGCGGCGAACGGTCCCCTTGGTCAAGCAGATCCGCGCGGCACGGCCGGACGCTCCGATCATCCTGGTCGAGGACCGGTCCTATACCAACGGCTGGATCATTCCGTCTCAGCGAGAACGGAACGAAACCAGCCGCGAGGCGCTGCGCAACGCCTACGAAATCCTGGTCACCGAAGGTATACGGGACCTGGTCTATGTTCCCGGGGATCATTTGATGGGCGATGATGGCGAAGCGACCGTGGACGGCTCTCACCCGAGTGACCTGGGAATGATGCGCCAAGCCGAGATCCTTGCGGCGGTCTTGAAGGAAGTACTCGGCAAATGACCGACACAATCGGTCACGGACCGGCCGAAATCCCTGGCGGACTCCCCGGCGAAGTAGAAGAAAGGCCCGCGCCGCGGTAAGGCTTACCCACCACGCGGGCCGGTGAAAAACGGAATACGCGCCGCCTTGCTCCGGCTACCGGCGCCGTGAAGCCGCGACGGTAAAGACCAATCCAAGTAGCACAAAGAACGCATTCGGCTCGGGGACCACCGCCGCGGCAGCGGTCGCCCCCCAATTGGCCCGGATAATGTCCAGATCGCCGCTGGTGACCTGACCGTTCCGCGAGCAATCGCCCTGGAGGTAGTGTCCCGCCAACGTCGTGGACCCCCAGTTCGCCCGGACGATATCCAAGTCGGCGCTGCTGACGGTTTCGTCGCCGTTGAGATCACCCGGCTGGTTGATCAACTGCTCGGTAACCCCGGTGAACATTCCAGTCGCGAAAGAGAACTCTCCGTCGACGGTGAAGGCGGGCATCTTGCCGGTTCCGTTGTTTTCGTATGCCTGAAACATTCCGTCATACGTGTCGACGTTCGATACCTCCGGATGGCGCTGGATAACCAGCCAGTTCCGGCCGGTTCCGACCTCGATGGGGGTAATCCCCTCGCCGACGGAGAAACCGTCGGCCGGCTTGACGAAAGACCATCGGCTTCCGGCATTCGTCGGATCGGGCTGCCCGCCGAGCCGGACGGAGTCGACCGTCAAGGCGACCGGGCCGTTCATGGTTCCCGCGACCGCTCCGGAGAGCTTCTGGTCGTCGTATATGGCCAGCGGCATAGTCTGTAGGTATTTGACCGACTGCCCGGAGGTTCGGGTAGCCGCCAATGGCAGCGGTTCTCCGTAGCACTCATACGTCCCTTGGCTTCCCACGTTTCGGATGAGAACGACCTCTCCCGCCATCGTATCTCCGCTCTCGATGAACTTGATCGTCCCCTCGAATGGCTGGGCTGGGGCTCCCTGCCACTCGGGCGTCACGCCCCAAACACGGCCGTAGTATCCGTCGTAAGGGGAGGTCGGATCTTCGACGGCCCATATCTTCGCTTCCATCGGCGGCCGGGTCTGGCCGTTCCAGTATTCGTTGATCAGTGTCGCCGTTCCGTACGTGAACCCGAATCCGCTCAAATCCGGAGCCGTCGCCGATCCGGGGTACTGCTTGACGATCCGGAAACCGACCCGAGTATCCCAAACGAACGTGTCCGTCGTCATTGTCGGGTCGAACCCTCCGGCCCACGACTCAAGATACTCGACGCTGTCAACGACGGGAAAAATCTCCGTCCCCATCTCCTGAAGCGCCAGATCGACGTGCGAGTCGAACGCCGTCGCGGCCCCCACGAAACCGAACGCGATCGCACAGGCGCTCGCGCAAATCCAGAACATTCTCATTCTTGCACTCTCCTGTCTCGTCAATAGACCAACAAAAAGGACGGTGCCGCGCACGGCACCCGGAAAAAACCACCTCCGTCCATGATAGCAATCTAGCGAAATCAATGCAACGAACAAAACCGTTTGGGCGGATACCCCTCTCGCGAGGCACTTTACTCGAGATTCGCGCCCTTGAATCAGCGATGGGCGTCGCCGCCCATATCGTCGTCCTCGTCCTTGTACTTCTGGCGAAGCCTCGCCAGTTCCCCCTTCAGTTCCTCCACGACTTTCGCGTACGCCGGATCATCGTATACGCTTCGCATCTCGTTCGCGTCTTTTTCGAGATCGTAGAGTTCCCACTCGTTCAGTTCGTGGAAGTAGATGAGTTTGTAACGGTTAGTTCGCACACCGTAGTGCTTGTTCACCATGTGGACGGCGGGAAACTCGTAGTAGCGGTAGTACATCGACTTCCGCCAATCGCTTGGCGACTCTCCCTGGAGAATCGGCTTGAGACTACGGCCCTGCATGTCGTCCGGAATCGGCAGCCCCGCGATGGCGAGGAACGTTTCGGCGAAATCGAGGTTCAACACGATGTCGTCATTGACGGTACCCGGCTTGACATGTTTCGGCCAACGGATCAATAGGGGCGAACGCAGCGACTCCTCGTACATGAACCGCTTGTCGAACCACCCGTGTTCACCCAGATAGAACCCCTGATCGGAGGTGTAGATGACGACGGTATTCTCGGCGATCCCCGTTTCATCCAGGAAGGCGAGGACGCGGCCGACGTTTTCGTCGACGGAGGCGATTACGCGGAGATAGTCCTTGATATACCGTTGGTATTTCCACTGGACGAGGTCGTTCCCATCGAGGTTCGCCTCGCGGAAGGCTCGGTTCTTCGGTCCGTAGGCGGCAAGCCATTTCTCGCGTTGTTCCGGCCCAAAGCGGCGAAGGAAGTTGCGGTCCCAGTCCCCCTCCTGGGCCGCGTCTCCCTCCGGAGTCAGCTTCAAGTCGCTTACGTCGAAGAGATGTTTCTTTATCGTCATCTCTTGCTCCCTCGCCGCCGTGCCGCGTCCGGAATAGTCGTCGAAAAGCGTGTCCGGTTCCGGAATATCCCGGTCGTCGTAGAGCGTCAGATGATCCGGCCCCGGTTGCCAGGGTCGGTGCGGTGCCTTGTGGTGATACATCAGGAAGAACGGCTTGCCGGGTTCCCGAACCTCCTTTAGAAACCGGAGCGCCTCGTCGGTAATAATATCCGTCACGTAGCCTTCGTGCCGTTTCTTCCTCCCCATCTCGATCATGTCGGGATTGTAGTACTGTCCCTGGCCCGGCAGAATGTTCCAGTAGTCAAATCCTGTCGGATCGGTTACAAGATGCCATTTGCCGATCATGGCCGTCTGATAACCGGCCTCTTGCAACAGTTTCGCGACCGTTTGCTGTTTTCCATCGAACCGAGACCGGTTCGAGATGAACCCGTTCAGATGACTGTACTTCCCAGT
Organism: uncultured Planctomycetaceae bacterium; assembly: GCA_964520785.1. GTDB lineage: Bacteria > Planctomycetota > Planctomycetia > Pirellulales > Thermoguttaceae > CAZFQG01. The sequence continues at coordinate 20,591 of CAZFQG010000057.1, forward strand.
CAACACCACCGCGCGAGACGGCCCGCAGATGGAATTGGTGCAGAAGCAATTCGTAAACCGCATCCCCTCGTCGGCCAGTCGGTCCAAATTGGGGGTCTGATTGATCTTGCCGGAATAACAGCTCAGCGCGTGTGCGGCGTGGTCATCCGACATGATAAAGAGGATGTTCGGACGCAGCGGCTTAGCGTCCGCAACCTCACCGACATTGATAAATGAAGCGAACGCCAAGCCGACGGCCACGGAGATTCGGTACGTGTCTATCATTGGTCTATCATTGGTCTTCGGAGGAGAAACGTCCAAGAACCTACTCAGGACTCCGCCAGCGACCTTCATTGTCCCACCCTCGCGTATCGCAAACAATATCCCCCCGTGATAGGGACGTCATACCACCAGCGGAGCTAAGGCGTACGGCATCGGCCAAGGGCCCGCAACCCAATTCGGCCAATTGACAAAGATGCGGCAACCCGTCCACAGGGTTGGAATCCCGATTCGAGGGTTCAGGTGCGAGCGGGCCTTCGGCGTTTTTTGGCCTAGCAACGAATCCCGTCGGCCAGCTATAATCTCGTTGGTTTTTGCAAGGAAGCACTCTTTTTAAAAAAAGAAAAGATTACTTAGGTCATGCACGGACAGGGAAGTCCGCTTGAGTGGCTCCAGCCGCGCAATCTTCAAATCAAGTGGAGGGCTTGGTTCCTACTGCTTTGCGCGGCGACGTGGCCTCTCGGGGTCGCCAGGGCAGAAGCAAGCGATGACTCTGTTCGAATCCGCATTGCATGGGGAGGCAATATCCCCCAAAAATGGTTGGCGACCGTTTCTTGCGATCGTGGAACTCTCGAGAACCCGAATCCTTTGGGAATCGAGGCGGATGAGCCCGGATCGATGTGGGTTGACGATGGAAGGGCCTTCGTTCGCCAGCGCAGTCCGCGAACGTATGACGGACTGGACCTTCTCGTCCGGGGGCCCCTCGATGCCACGCTCCGGTTCGATTTCCGCACGGCGGAGGATCAGCAGCCTCCAGTCGCCGTCACGATCCCGCTACGCGACGTCCTCCACTCTCCGGTCGAGGCCGATCTGGACGACCGTGGGAGCCGCCTGTTGGTAAGACGATCGCCCGGTGACCTGCTTCGCGTTTCGTACGAACCGAGACCGCTGGTGTTCGCCCCCGGCGAGACCTTCTCCGTGGCGGTCACTCCGCACCTCACCGCCATTCCAAACGGCACTCAGATCGAGGTCGAATCGCTCCTTCGCAACGTCCGGACCGGAGAATCGACTTGGGTTCGTTCGCAAAAGACCATTCTCGATCCCACGTTCATGCTGTCACTCGACATTCCGATGCCGGAGGTGGAGGGCGTTTACGACGCGGTTATCTCCTTCAAGCAGGTGCCGGCGTTCCAGTTGTCTCCCGTACCGAAGGTTCCGCTGGGATTTCCTAAAACGGTCGCCACGCGGAAAATTCAGCTTGTCGTGATTGATCCGCGGCGGCAACGGATCGCGGAGGACGGTGAAACGCTGCGAGCGGTCGTCGAGATCGATCCGGCGAGTCCCGGATGGTGGAAACGGTTCGCCATGCTTCCCAGAATTCCCGGATTGCCCCAATTATGGCAGGGGCCGTTGGGTAACGAGCGTTGTGATCAGATCGACCATCCCCTGGGCCGCGTTTCACGTCTGAAGCCAAGTCCGCGTGGAGACCTCAGTTGGGAAGCCTATTCCCTCCCCATCCAGCACCCGGGGCGCGTCCACATCTTGGAGATCGAGTATCCGGCGGCCGCCGAGCAGATTCTCGGAATCAGCATCTTTGAGCCGGACGCATCCGGAGCGCTGATGCCGGTTCAGTTGGATTCGGGGGTCCTCCGCGCCCGGGAGACGCTCAAGGCGGCGGAACCGGACGCACCGCGACGGGCCGTTCACCGCCTCCCCTTCTGGCCGCGAACCAAGGCTCCGCTGGTCCTCGTTTACAACCTTTCGACGAAAAAAGGAGCCGTGTACGGCAAGATACGCGTGCTCGACGGGTACAAAAGCCTTCCGCAGAACTCGTCCGCCTCCTTGCCGGAGGGACGCCTGTTTGCCGCCTATTTCGCTCGGCCCTTGTTTCCAGAGTGTTTCTGCGCGGCCGAGTCGTTGGATGACTGGAGCAAGCGCAGTCTGGACGATTGGACAACCTTCTATGAGGGAGCGACCCGGTTCGTCGAGTACATGCGGTACGTCGGATACAATGGCGCAATGGTCTGCGTCCTTTGCGACGGAAGCGGCATCTACCCCAGCGAAATCCTCGAGCCGACTCCGCGATACGATAAAGGAGTATTCTTCAATTCAGGACAGGACCCACGAAGAAAAGACGTCCTCGAAATGCTCCACCGGTTGTTCGACCGCGAGAATCTCCGCTTGATACCGGCGCTGGAGTTCGATGCCCCCATTCCGAGGCTCGAGGAGATCATCCGCCGCGGCGGTGAAGAGTCGGTTGGCATGCAATGGATCGATGCCGACGGCCGTGCCTGGCACCAGACGCGGCGGAACGAACGAGGACGCGGAATCTATTACAACATACTCCATCCGACTGTTCAGGATGCGGTCCTGGATGCGTTTCGTGAAGTGGTCGAGCGGTACGGGACGCACCCGTCCTTCGTCGGCGCGGCACTCAAGCTATCGCCGCGGAGTTACCTCCGCCTGCCGGAAGGCTCGTGGGGAATGGACGACGTGACGATCAGCCGGTTCGAGCGAGAAACCGGACTACGGGTTTCCTCCAGCGGTCCGGATCGGTTCGCGGCACGGGCCGCGTTCTTGGCGAAGGAGGAAAACCGTGCCGCATGGTTGCGGTGGCGAGCGCGGCGGCTTCGCGAATTCTACTTGAAGCTCCGGGACGAACTACGCAAGACGAGCCCGCGGGCTACGCTATATCTGACGGACTTCAACCTGCGCGCCGAAGAAGATGCCTCGCCTCCCGCCATCTCCCGACGGCGTCAAACGACCGATTCGCTTTTGGAGGCGGGAATCGATCCGTCCCAGTACGTGACCGAGGAAGGGGTGGAACTGGTGTTTTCTCAGCGTACGACATCGTCATTTCCGCCGGACGACGCCTTTGCGTCCGAAGACCGCGTCTCCTTCGTACGAAACGACGGGCGATCGATTCTGTTCGAACACGAGCCGGTCAGACGCTCACTGGCCTCCTTTGACGCCAAAAGCCCTTGGCCAAGTTACACCTCTTTGATTGCGCAACCAGCCCCGTCCGGTGAGCAGAACCGGCGACGATTCGTGTCCTGGTTGGCGACGTGCGACACCGCCACCGTGTTTGACGGGGGATGGCTACTTCCAATGGGGCAGGAAGACGCCCTGAGCGAGTTGGTAAGCGTATACGTGTCTCTGCCTCGAGTGCCGTTTCGCGACGTCAAAACCCGGACGCAAGACGGCGCCGATCTGGTGACCGTCCGTCAGGCCGTATACGAGGGGAAGACCTATCTTTATGCGGTGAATGACACCGGGCTCAGGATCAAGGGGCGCATCGCGGTCCGCTCCGCCGGCAAGAACCAGATCGCGGAGTTGACCGGACGTCGTTCCATCGAGCCGATTCGCGGTGAAGGAGACCGCCGATACTGGAGCTTCGAACTGGGGCCTTATGACGTCGTCGCCGCGAAAATCGGTTCGCCCGACGTCCAACTCGCGATAGAGGGAACCACACTGGAGGAAGCAGTCTGGAGTGAACTCCGCCACCGCGTCCGCGAATTGGGAATCCGTGCTTCGACGTTGCAGCAACCTCCCGCCGTCGAGATGACGAACGCGGACTTCGAGGTTTCCGCGGATTCCATCCCCGGCTGGTACGCCGAAGACGGCGTGGAGATCGTTCGGGGGGAAGGACTCAACGGTTCGCAAGGCATTCGAATTCATGGAAAAGGGGAGACCATCCGCTTCTTGAGCGACCCCTTCGCTATCCGCCCGACCGGCAAGTTGACGGTCACCGTCGCATTGAGGGTCACCAACGAAGAAGAGCAGCCGGTCCTGAGGCTGTACGTTTCGGGAATGGGTCCTGACGGGGACTTTTATCGGTATGCGTATCTGGGAAAGACCTCCGAAGGGACCCCGGCCGCCACGCCGCTGCGGAACCGCTGGCAACGGATTGCGCTGCGCGTCAATGACATTCCCCTCGATGGTTTGGACTCTCTCCGAGTCGGTTTCGACCTTCTGGGTGAAGGAGAGGTCCTCATTGACGAGGTGGAGGTGCATGACCTGCTCTTTGAGAGGAATGAACTGATTGAGCTGGCGAAGCTGATCAGTCTTGCCGGCGTCCATCTCGAGAAAGGACAGTTGCGCGACTGCTTGACGATTCTGGATACCTATTGGTTCCGTTTTCTTGAGGAGAACGTTCCGGTCATCCCGGAGATCGTCGCGCGGCACGCGGCGTTGAGCGACGCCAAGGCCCGAAGGGCATCCCCCAAACCGGAGAAGGAAACGAAGGGATTCCTCGACCGGATGAAGAACCTCTGGCCGTCGGGAATGCGGTTCTGAATGAAAGGAAGCGAACAACTCCCGCGGCCATCCGCGAGCATCGAGGGATTATCGCCAAGGTCCGACAAGCCGCCGAGAGGGCCGCTCAATCGGTCTGAAACGTCCCGCGCCGCGAATCACCCACCCCAGATGGCGTCGCGGACCAATCGCCAGAACGTTAAGAGAATGGCCATCAGCGCCAGGCACGCCGCGAAGAACAAGGGGATAAGCCGGCCCAAAACGAAGATGCCCTCCATGAACGCCCATATAGACTCCCAAAATACGATGAGCGCGGCCGCTCCGAGGCACAGAAAGGGGCCGTACGGAACCGATTTGTCGCGTCGGATGACATAGTTGAGGACACCGAATCCCAGCGCGAAGAACGGAGCCAGGAAGAAGATGACCAAGCACGATTGCCAACCGACGTAGACTCCGATCATCGCCATGAGGGTAACGTCGCCGAAACCCATCGCCTCGCTCCGAAGGGACTGGGAACCGACGATACGGACGGCCCAGATGATCAGGGCTCCGGCGGCCATCCCGACCAGTCCGGTCGCCAGTCCGAACCAGCCGCCCCCCGAGGTGCGCCACAGTGCGACGATTACGGCCGAGCCGATCAACCCCAACACCAACAATCTCGCGGTGAGCCGTTCGCGACCCAGCCGCGCCCACATTAGCGTCAGTGCCCTTCGCGCTCCATGCCGTGCGTACCAAGTCCGGGGCAATAGGGCGAATATCCACAACCACCATGCCGCCAGTCCCAATAATACCGAAACGGACCGCGGATAGCCTTCCATCCAAACCGGTGGCGGATCCGGAGAAGAAACGGACAGAAAGCCCGGAATGAATCGACCGTCTACGTCGCCGTAGACGACCGGCAGCAGGGCAACCGGAAAAAGCGACATCGCCAGCAATCCGAGAAGCGTCCCCGGAACGGTGATCGAGTCCGGGATCGTCCTTTCATCCAGATCGATCAGCGAGGCAGTCGTCATGAAACCGAATAGCATCGAATGCACCACGAAGCGGACGTGGTCGGCCCGGGTTATGGCGAAGCGGAGTTCGGGGTCCGTCAGAGTACGGACGGCATGGGGCCAAAGGGCCTTCTGATCGACCTCCCACCAATAGAGCCACGCCAACGCGAAGCCGCAGGCCATTTCCACCAAGAACGGACGAATCCAGAAACCACCTCCGTGAACCGGACTCTCTCTCCGAAGGAATATCCACCCAAAAAGGGGTATCCTGTCAAACCAGCGACGCGGGGGAATTCCTACGAGACCGGTCGCCCACGGACTCACGGGCCTCGGGTTCCACGCCAGCGAATAGCTGGCCCAGTTTATCAGACTTCCGCCGAAGAGACCCACGACGAACAACACGGTCAATGTTGCTTCCAGTGAAAGGTGAATACTCAAGTACTTTTTTCCAGTCGTTCAAAAAAGTGGGTCTGTCCCTTAGCACCGGAATAACCCGAAAAGCCTACGTTCCCCAGTTCAGCGGGCCGAGCCGGGGCAGATTAGGAACGCAGGGCGTTCGAATTTCGATTCGGGCGTCCCCATTCCGACACTTTAGGCCATGAGCTACGTTTGATACGGTATTATACCCTTCTATAATTGACGTAACAGCCTGTCAAAAGGTGGACTGAATGTGTGATAGAGGGAATCTCGCCAAATCCGGCGAAGTCGACGTCCCTCGTATCGGCAAGTCCGCGATACCATATCGATCAGTCTCGAGACGACCCATGGCATATCCGCCCGCGCGTTTCACGCTTGGCATCATCGTAACGCTGGCCGCTTTCGGTTGCTTTTCTCCAAATCGCCCTTGCATCGGACAGGAGGCCGACGGAGAGGGGCGACGCGATTCGTGGGCCCGATTCATGCCGGGGGACTGGAAATCGGTCAACGTGACCACTCAGTCGTTCGACGCCCGGGGGAACCTCACCAGTACCAGTACGACGCGAACCAAGACCACGGTGACCGGCATCGAGGAATCGGCCGTATGCCTCCAAATCGAGGTGGAGGTCGAAGTCGCCGGGAAGACATTTAAGAATCCCCCGCAGTTGACCAAGCAAGGATTCACCGGCGAACCGGTTTCGCGCGACGTTCAAGTTCATGCGATGAAGCCGGTCGAATTGGTGATCAACGAACGGGTGATCCCTTGTCGCGTGGAGAAACGAGAATACGACACGCCCGAGGGGCACACCACCGTCTTCATTTACCGGTCGGATGAGATTGCTCCCTATGTGTTGCAGCGAGAGGCAATTACGACCAAGCCGGACTCGGACGCGGTCGTGTCGAAGACAACCATGAAAGTCATCGCCCTCGACATGCCTTCGAAGGTGATGACCGAAATCAAACCAACCGCGATTATCCGGATCGTCGAGGAGCGGCCCACCGGGAAAACGGTGACGATCGCATACTCTTGCGAGGACGTCCCCGGAGGCACCGTGTGGCAGTCGTCCAAGGAGGTCAACAAGGATGGCCTTCTCGTCCGGCGGAGCCTTCTGGATTTGGTTGACTACGGAACGAATGGAGAACCGGAGGCGGTACGTCTGTTCCCGCGGCTGCGCGGAGGCCGCGTTTTCCGCCGCCCCGCACCATGACGGAATCTTGTTTGCCACACGATTCTTCCTTTGGCGATTGAACTTCCGTCGGGTTTGGTCATAATGGCCGGTTTAACCCGCCGTTCATCCCCGACGAAGGAGGCGCATCCATGGAAGACCGAATCGCCTACACCGGATTCACGTTCGACGACGTCCTTCTTGAACCGAGTTTCAGCACGTGCGTCCCGTCCCAGGTCGCCGTCAACACGATTCTGACTCGGCGAATCTCGCTGAACATTCCGCTTTTGAGTTCGCCCATGGATACGGTGACGGAGAGCGCGATGGCGATTGCACTAGCTCTTGAAGGGGGTATGGGGATAATCCATAAAAACATGTCGGTCGAAAAGCAGGTCGAGGAGGTCGAAAAGGTAAAACGAAGTGCCAACGGGATCATATTCCACCCAGAGACCCTCCGCCCGGATTCTCCCGCCAGTGAGGCGGCGGCGATTATGGACCAATACAATGTCTCGGGCGTTCCCATCACTGATGAGAACGGGGTACTCAAGGGCATTCTGACCCGGAGAGATTTGCGATTTCTCGAAAACTGGGGCTTGAAAGTCCGAGAGGTGATGACGAAAGAGAATCTTGTAACGGCTACGGGAAATGTGACGCTTGCGGAGGCCGAAAAGATTCTAATGAAAAAAAAGGTGGAGAAACTTTTGCTGGTTGACGAAGATTTCAAACTGACCGGCCTGATTACGATAAAAGATATCGACATGATGCGCCGGTACCCCAATGCCAGCAAGGATGCCAGAGGAAGACTCCGCGTCGGCGCAGCGGTGGGGGTGCATGATTTCGACCGTGCCGAGCGGATGATCCAAAAAGGAGTCGACGTCCTCGTGGTCGATAGCGCCCACGGACATAGCCTCAACGTCATCGAGACGGTTCGCGAGATCAAGCGTCGCTGGGATATCGACGTAATCGCCGGAAACATCGCCAGCGAACAAGGTTGCCATGACCTGATCGAGGCGGGGGCCGATGCCGTGAAAGTTGGTATCGGACCTGGATCGATTTGTACCACCCGCGTCGTCAGCGGCGTCGGAGTTCCCCAGGTGTCGGCCATAATGCGTGCCGTTTCCATCGCGTCCAAACGCGGCGTTCCGGTAATCGCCGATGGTGGGGTCCGGTATTCGGGCGATATTACGAAAGCGATCGCGGCGGGGGCCCACGCCGTGATGATTGGGGGACTATTGGCGGGCCTGGAAGAGAGCCCCGGTGACACGATTCTTTACCAAGGAAGGACCTTCAAGGTCTACCGCGGAATGGGATCTTTGGGCGCGATGGTCCATGGATCGAGCGAGCGTTACCGGCAATCGACCGCCGACAAGCCCGAAAAGCTTGTTCCGGAAGGGGTCGAAGGCCGCGTCCCCTACCGTGGCAGGCTCAGCCCGTTCATTTATCAGTTGATCGGGGGGCTTCGGGCCGGAATGGGGTACTGTGGAACAAAAACAATCGAGGAACTGCGTACGAAGACGCGGTTCATTCGCGTTTCAGCCGCGAGTGTTAGGGAGAGTCATCCACATGACATCACGATTACGCAGGAAGCGCCGAATTACAGCCGCGAGGCCTTCAACGAGCATTAGCGCCGTTGTCAGGGCCGCGTTCTCGCCGCTGTTGGGTTTGGGTATCTTTTGCCTCGCCGCCGTGTTCTTTCTTCCAGCACAGGCGAAGTCGGTGGAGACCGCGCGTGGTACTACGGCGGCCTACTCCGTCGGACGAAATGGGGCCAAACTGAAATGGCTCCCCGCTCGCCCCTCAAGAACGGAGGTCCTTACCCGATTGGCGCAACACACCGAGCCGGTAACGGGCGATGCTTCGGAGCGTTCCTCCGAGGACGCGCGTCCGGATGCACCGTCACTCCGTGAAGCGCCCGGCGGCTCGGAACGGTTCGGCGGCCCGGCCGACGGTGGTACTCAAGGTGACACGGTTCCTCTTCCTGGAGCCGAACGATACCAGTTGCCGGCGCCCAGCGGTTTCGGGGTGGAAACGCCTTATCGTTCTCCCGATGCTTCCCCGCCTTCGGCTCCGGCGTTCGAACAGTTCCGCGGGCGTCAGACGTTGGGGGCGCCGCCGGCCCTTCCCGAAAGCCCGGCGGCCCCGACCGCGCCGGAAGACGCCCTGGAAATCGAGAAAGAATTGGAGGTTGACGCCCTCACGGTTCCACGACTGGAGCGTCCCAGGGCGATCGAGGAAGATCAGTGGGAAGACGACACGCGGCGCGGGCGTCCGCTTGAGTCCTACCTGGACACCATGCAGCAGCAACCCTTCGCCGGAGACGAGGATGACTGCAAACCTCCTCGCGACGTACCGATCACCGAGATATTCGACATGCTCGATCCGCCAAAAGGCCGCGGAGCGAGAGGAGATATCTACCCGCCGGATTGCCCGATGAAACACGAGACGTTCGAGCCGCGACATTGGGCCGGCCTGACGTACACGTGGAAAGCTTCCGGCTTGTGCCACAAGCCGCTGTACTTCGAAGACGTCCAACTGGAACGCTACGGCCACTCCTGGGGACCGTATTTGCAGCCGATTATCTCCGGCGGGCATTTCTTCCTGAACGTGCCGATTCTTCCCTACAACATGGGACTGGAACCGCCGTGCGAGTGCATGTATACGCTGGGCTATTACCGCCCCGGCAGTTGCGCCCCCTACATGCTTGATCCTATCCCGCTAAGCGTTCGGGCCGCCCTATTCCAAGGAGGCGTTTGGACCGGAATGTCGTACGTCATTCCGTAATCGCGTGTCCGAGATCGGTGGGGAAAGAGGCGAAGACGCGGAAAACCGCCCGTGTGAAAAGGGCCCCGTAAGGCCCCCGAAATAGACGACCGTCCCTCTGGCGCTTCTCCGCGGTCGGGAGTGCGATTGCGTTCGACGAGAACGAATTACCCCGGGGGCCAGGTGAACGCCCTTCCACCCATCAGATGGAAGTGCAGGTGCGCGACGGACTGTTCGGCGTTTTTCCCCTGATTGATAACCACGCGGTAGCCGTCCTCGGCGATTCCCTGCTCTTCCGCGAGACGCCGGATCACGTAGAGGCAGTGACCAACAAGCGCTTCGTCCTCCTCCTCAATCGCGCCTACGCCGGAAATCTCCTTTTTCGGAATAACCAGAATATGTACCGGCGATTTGGGGGCGATGTCGTGGAAAGCAAGGCATTGATCATCTTCATGGACGATCTGAGCGGGGATTTCTCGATCGATGATCTTTTTGAAAATCGTGGTCATAGCGCGGTCCTTGTTTTCGATGCATCCGGTAAGCCGTACCGTGGGACGTCATTCGAGCTGGCTTGTCTCAATTCCTTCGTCGACCAGCAGCACGGGAATTCCCTCGATCACGGGATAGAAGACCAGCCGATCCATACGCACGAGAACCTCGTCGAGCGGCTTGCTCACCAAGTCGCCGCCTCGGTTTCTAACGCCGCCGCGTCTGATTGCATCGTTCACCTTCGCCAAAAAGACGGACTCGGCGCGTTCCAGGGGGGCGCGGGTCTCGGGACAGACGATCAAATTCAGCAATTCGTCATCCAAGAGGAGGTTCTCCGTACGATGAAGTCCAATTGGGGGTCGCCGGAACCAACCGCATACCGCCGCGACGTAAGGAGTCTTCCCGACCTACCGAACCGGCTCCGACTCGGGCCTTTCCAAATGGGCGGGACGCCGCGTTCGTGCCCGGCGTGCCGGTTTGGCGACGCTCCATTCCTTGGTCAGAGTCTCGAACACTTCGGGCGATTCGTAGCGAATCACGTTCTTGCCTTCCGGAATCGGCCCGATCAATCCCTTGAAGACGGGCATTCCGCGAAGACCCAGATCGGTACTGCAATCGTCAACGCCGATTTGAATGTGCCGTTTCAGGAGGGGTTCGGCGCTGTCGTAATCCCGAATCGCTATGGTGCCGTCGCCGGCGCGCGTCACTACACGGAAAGTATCTTTCTTCATCGCACACTGTCCAGGGGGGGCGGGAGGGGGAGTCCCGATTTTCGCGAGGGGGAACGGTCGCAAGCGCGTCCAGGTCCGAATCAAATATCGACTCGAACGCGGAGTCCGCACACGGTTTCCGGTTGAAGGG
>CAZFQG010000058.1:0-31258 GCA_964520785.1 uncultured Planctomycetaceae bacterium
CCGCGCCTCTTCCTCGTTCTTCGGCATCCCAAGGACCTTCTCCATCAGCTTCACGGCGTCAATCACGCTCAGCTCGTGCGTGCCGGCGTGGCTGACGCAAAGGGTCTTCCCGTCGGCCGTCATTCCGACACCCCACGGGTTCGCCGCGCCAAGATCGACGTCATCGAGAAGAACCGTGTTGATGTATTTCGCCTCTTGCGCATCGATGATCGTCAAGGCGTTCGTATTCATCCAGCCGCGTTCCAACTGGGTCGTCGGCATCTGATAACGACCCAACACGTGCGGCACGAACGCATACTTTCCGTCCGGAGAAACGCAAATGTCCAGCGGAGCCGTACTGCCGTTGGGAAGGCGAATCTGCGAGGTTTTGAGGCTGTCGACGTCGATGACGGTCAACATGCTCGCGACGTCGTAGCTGTCGCTCGGATCCAGCGGCAGAAGATTGCACACGAAGACCCACTTGTTGTCGGCGGTCACTACGGCGGCGACCGGTTCACGGATCGTCGGAACCGACGCGGTCTCTTCACCGGTCTCCGCGTTATACACACGAACGACGTTCTCGAAACGGTTGCACACGTACAGAGTCTTGCCGCAAGGGCTCAAAGCAGGCCCCGTCGGATAATGCCCGGCCGGAAAACTCCGGACCACCTTCTTCTGCGCCGTATCGATCACCTCCACCGTGCCGGCGGCGCCGGAACAGGTGACGTACAGCGTCGTTCCGCACGGACTGATCGCCGCCGCGGACGGCTCCGTCGGCAAGTCCACCTTTCCAAGAACCGCCTTCTCCGGAGATACGATCTGAATGCACTTTCCGTCGACGCAAACGACGTAGAGCGTTTTCCCGTCTGGAGCGGCGACAACGTCCTCCGGTCCCAGATAACCGTCGGCATGCGCTAAACCACGGGTCGACGCGACAAACGACAGAGCCGCGGCCAGCAACGCGACCGCGGAAATGATTTGATGTCCCCTCACTGTGTCAGTCTCCCAACTCGTCAGAAGTGAAAAATTTTGGGTAGGTGTTCTAAACAATACAAGTATAATAAATGTTCGTACGGTTGTCGACAACTATGAACCACAAGTGCCGACGTATTCCATAAACCCCCCTTAGGTGGGTATTCTTGGGGCTTTCTTCGCCGCGGCGAACGTTTATAATACTATGATCCAGGCTGATCCGAACGACAAGCCCCCCGGAACACGTCGACACCCCTTTACGGATTTGGTTAAAATGGAAAAAGAAGTACTCGATCGCGCTGCTCTTATTCGCCAACGGCTGACTCAACTGAAGGACTCTCTTTGACTACGCCGGTAAGAGAGACGAGGCGGCGGCCGTCGAAGCGAGAATGGCGGCCCCCGGTTTCTGGAGCAATCCGGAAAGCGCGGCGCAGACGGTTTCACGACTGAAGGAACTCAAAGCGGTGCTCAAGCCGGTCGAAGAGACCGAAGCCGCCTTGGGCGATTTGGAGGTAATGATCGAGATGGGGGACGATGATCCGGCTTTGGCCGCGGAGATACCCGGACAGATCGAATCGCTCGAGTCGATGATGGAGAGCCTGGAGTTGAAGTCGCTCCTGAGCGGTCCGGTCGACTCGAACGACGCGATTTTGACGATCAACGCCAGGGATGGCGGCACGGACGCGAATGACTGGGCCGAGATGCTTTTGCGCATGTATGTGGCGTGGGCCCAACAGAACCGATACAAGGCCGAACTCCTCGACCGGAACGACAACGAGGAGGCCGGAATCAACAGCGCGACGCTGGCGATTCGCGGGCCCATGGCGTACGGCTACCTGAAAGGAGAAACCGGAATTCACCGGCTCGTCCGCATCAGCCCCTTCAATTCCGAGGGGAAGAGGCAAACGAGTTTCGCGGCGGTCGACGTGTCGCCGGAGGTGTCCGACGACATTGAAATCGAACTGCGCGAGGAGGACATACGAGAAGATGTCTTCCGGGCAAGCGGCGCAGGAGGACAACACGTCAACAAGACCTCCAGCGCCATCCGCTTGACCCACCTCCCCAGCGGAGTCGTCGTGCAGTGTCAAAACGAGCGAAGCCAGCACAAGAACCGCGCCACGGCGATGACGATGCTGCGAGCGCGGCTCGCCCGGCTGGAAGAGGAAAAACGCGAGGCGGAACAGAATTCCAAGTACGCGCAGATGGCGAAAGTCGGTTTCGGCTCGCAAATCCGCAACTACTTTTTGCATCCGGATCAGCGCGTGAAGGACGCGAGGACGGGATACCTCGTCGGGAATTTTCACCATGTTCTGGATGGGAACATTCAAGGGTTTTTGGATTCGTATCTCAGATGGCGCGTGGGCCAAGGATAGCCGCGAGGCCATGCCAGGCAAGACCGGCGGCGCGGTTCGCGGCGCAGCCCCGCGGACCATCGCGGCGGCGAACGGCCGATGGACTCGTTTCGCTACGATGGCCGTCGGATGCCTTGAAACGAAATGGGAGTCGGAGTCATGAGTGAAGGACCTGCGCCGCGAGATGAACGCCGAAGCTGGGTGCGACGACACTGGTGGTGGTTCGTGCCGCTTGGGATACTCGTCGCCGTGGGCGGCGTCGTGGCATTCGGGATGAGCCTGATCGCCGAAGCCAAAAAAAGCGTCCCCTACAACCTGGGGCTCGAGCTGGTCCAGTCCAACACGCTGCTGCAAGAGAAACTGGGCCAACCAATCGAATCCTGCTGGCGGCCTCCGGACGGGAATCAGGCGGTCCTGGAAACCGGTTCGGGACAGGCGGAGCGTAGATTCACCGTCTTCGGACCCAAGGGAGAAGCGGAAATCCGCGTGAAGGCGGATTGCGAGAAGTTCCTCTGGACATTGCGGGAAGTTCGCGCCCAAGTGAAAGGGGCGGGAGAGGTCTTGCTGTTGGAACTTCCGCCGGAGGGGGACCCTCTGCGGTCTCGCGAAGAAGTCAGCAGGAAAAACTTTATCGACCCCTACTAACGAGTGGTCTATTGGGGCTCATTCGTTCCCGAGGTCGCTTCGGATAGCCACGACCGCCCGGGCGAGCCGGGAGGCGGCGTCCCGCAAGCGGTCGCCGACGGCCGTAATACGAAATCGCCGCGCTGATTTGCCGAGGACGTCGATCTCGACGCGCAGGTGGTCCGACGGGAGACAAACCTCGACGCGGTCGGCCCACTCGACGAATGTCAATCCGTCACTCTCGAACAACTCCTCGGGCCCCAACTCTTGAAATTCGTCCTCGTCGCGTAGCCGGTACGCGTCGATGTGATGAATGGTCCGAACCCCTTGGTAGTGCTGAATAAGAACAAAAGTGGGGCTCAGAGCGGTTCCCGGCGGGACTCCCGCTCCCTCCGCGGCGGCTTGGACGAGTCGCGTCTTACCAGCGCCGAGCGTTCCAATCAGCGCCACGGTCGTCCCAGGGGGCAAATCGCTTCCCAAGACGCGCCCCAACGAGGCGGTCGCGGATTCACTCGGCGCGTCAAACACGATCGTGGGGGGGGCTTCGCTCATCGGTCCTCCAATTCGTGCTCCCAACCCTTGGGTTCCAAAGGAGAGGTTTCTCCCTTCGAATCCGTTTGATACAAACCCGGCTCGGCAAGAAACTCGCCGATATCGGAAATCGGCACCCCTAGCGGTTGTTCCCGGCATATCCTTTCCGCCTCCCCCGGGGCGGCGGCGAAGAGTAACTCGAAATCCTCCCCATCCCGAAGCGCGTGCTCCAGAGACGATACCCCGTCTCCCAACTCGGCGGCCAGTCGGACGGCATCCCCCGAGACCGGAACTCTCGAAAGGGAGACACGAGCGCCGCACCCGCTCGCCTCGGCGAGCCGCGCCAAATCGAGCGAAAGCCCGTCGCTGACGTCGATCCCCGCCTTCAGTCCGTATCGGTTATTCAGGAAGAGGGCCTCTTCGATCCGGGGCACGAAGTCGAAATGCTTGCCCAGAATGCTTCCTCCGAAAGCCCCGGTCACGAGAATTCGATCACCCGGCTCCGCGCCGTCTCGCCGCAATATCCCGTCCGCGGTGGCGAATCCCAGCACCGTGACCGAGACCGCCGTCGGGCCTTCCCACGAATTCGTATCGCCGCCGGCCAGCGCCACGCCGAACGTCTCCGCCAATTCCAACATCCCCTCGAACAAGTCGCGGGCCAAGGAATACCCGCCTTTTCGCGGAAGCACGACGGCCGGAAACGCGGCGACCGGTCGTGCGGCCATCGCCGCGATATCGCTCAGGTTGACGGCCAGCGCCTTGCGGCCGACCCGCCTGGGATCGACCTTATCCAGTTCGAAATCGACCCCATCGCTGAGTAGATCGACGGTGACGACGCATTCGCCCCGAGCGACCCTCACCAGCGCAGCATCGTCGCCGATTCCCAGCGGCACCGAAGGGTGCGGCGGAACTCGTTGCCGCAGCCAGGAGACGAATTCGTTTTCCATGGACAAGGGCTCTTGATTCGTTCTCAACCTACACCGGTGATGAACAACGCCACATTCATGTAGATGATGATTCCGACGAAGTCGATCAAGCCGGCCACGAAGGCGTTGCTCATCAAGGCCGGGTCGAGGCCGAGACGGTGGAAGAGTAAGGGAAGGAGCGAACCCGAAAATGCGCCGCATACGACGACGAGAAGAATCGTAATCGGCAGGGTCAAGGCCGCGACGGATGACGGCGCCTTGAAGAGCGCACAGCCAAACCCGATGACGCCAAGAACGCCTCCGAGCAGGCATCCAATGGCCAGTTCTCTTCCAGCGACGCGCCACCAGTCCGCCAGGGTGATCTTCCCTGTCGATAGTGCCGTGATGATCAGCGTCGCCGACTGGTTGCCCGTATTCCCTCCGGTCGAGATCACCAAGGGAATGAACAGGATCAACCATGGGGTCAATTCGAGTTCGGCCTCGAACTCCCCGAGGGCGACCGCCGTCAGGATCGCCCCGAAGAACAAGATCGTCAGCCAGACGCCCCGCTTCCAGGCGATGGCCGGAAGGCTCGTCTCCAGATACCCTTTTTCGAGCGGAGCGACCGCCGCGATCCGGTAGGCGTCCTCGACGGCTTCTTCCATAACCACGTCGATAACGTCGTCGTGCGTGATGATCCCCACGAGATGGTATTCATCATCCACTACGGGAATCGCCATCAAATCGAACCGGGCCACCTTCTGCGCGACCTCTTCCTGGTCGTCCTTGACGTTCACGGTGACCAGGTCCCGCTCCATCAGATCCCCGATCCGCGTCTCCGGCTTCCCCATCGACGAAACCAATTGCCGCGCCGAAACCAGCCCTCGCAGATGGTCCTCCGTGTCCACGACGTAAAGATAGTAGATCGTCTCCAGCTCCTCGGCCTGCCGGGAGATTTCCTCAAGTGCCTTTCGCACCGTGATGTCCTCGGTCAATCGGGCGAACTCCGTCGTCATGACCGCTCCAGCGCTATCCTCCGGGTAGGATTGCAGCCGCAGGATGTCCCGCCGCTCTTGTGCCGGCAACAGGGGCAACAACTGAGCGACGACGTCCGGCTCCACCTCCTTCAGCATGTCGGCACGGTCGTCGGACGGCAGTTCCGCGATGAAGGCGGCGATCTCCGCACGATCGCCCGTTTCTATAATTCGAAGCTGTTTTTCCTTGTCAAAGAAACCAAAAATCTGGACCCTTAGCGGCAGTTCCGCGTATTTCAATACCTCCCACGCCTCCTTCGCGCGGAGACCCTGCATGAATTCCGCGGTCCGCGCCGGGTGCATCGTCGTGCAGAACTCGGTCAACTCCGCTTCGTTGTGTTCGGCCAGCATTTCACGGAGTTCCGGCAAATAAAGCGTATTGGTAGGCATGGTAGGTCCCCTTTCCAAAGGGAATGAAAACGCTCAAAGATACCCTGTTACCGCCGAATCGGCAAGGACGACGCCGGCGGAACCCCTCTGACGAGTAGCCAGATGGCGTAGCCAATCACGGCCAACCACGGCCGATGTCACGAACTTGACAACATCAAGAAGGACGCTTCTTCAATTCCTCCTCGACCACCCGCACGATTTCCGGGTCATCCGGCTTGATCCGGGGGGCGAATCGGGCCACGACTTGGCCGTTGCGGCCGATGATGAACTTCTCGAAATTCCACGAGATGCTGCCCGGCCCGGTCGGCTTCGTCTCTTGCGACGTAAGGAATTTGTACAGAGGGCAAGCACCGTCACCATTCACGTCGATCTTCGCGAACAGGTCGAACTCGACACCGTAATTCTTCCGGCAGAACTCTTGAATCTCCAACGCCGTGCCGGGTTCCTGACCCAAGAACTGGTTGCAGGGAAAACCGAGAATGGCCAGTCCTTCTTTCGCGTATTTCTCGTGAAGTCCTTGAAGCTGTTCGTACTGCGGCGTCAGCCCGCACTTGCTGGCGACGTTGACGATCATCACCACCTTACCAAGGTACTTGCCCAGGTTCACTTCCTTGCCGGAGAGCGACCGCAACGTGAAGTCGAGCGCCGCAGGAACGGCCTTCTTCGGTTCACCGAAGATCGGATCGCTTTGCCGTGCCACATCCGTGACGAGATCGGATTCTTCCGCGTTCAGCGGGACCAAAGCGCCCGCTTGGGCCAGCTCGACCGCCATCTTAAACAACTCCCAGTGGCCCGGAGGAATCATCGACGTCACCGGCAGGTGCAGAGTGAATCGTAATCCGAGGGCCGCTTCGTCGACCTTGTCGAAAGGCTCGTACCAGGCCTTGTTCCATTGACGCCTGTTTGCGCCTTTCGGCCACTTCTGGTGAGCCATCGCCTTGAGGGCCAGAAGGGCTTTTCCCGCCTTGTGCATCCGCTCATGGACGGCCGGCCCGAATCCGGTCTTAATCCAGGTTGGAAACCCCAGCGGAAACAGCCCCGAGTCGAATTCGAAACGGTCCAGCGCCGCCAGCGCGGCTTCCTCACTGTGGGCGGAAAACCCGAGATGCCGGACCTTCCCCTCCTGCCGGGCGCGGAGAAACGTCTTCATCGCGCCATCGTCGGCGAATACCTTTTCGACATCGTCCAGGGTTGTCAGGGCATGAAGCTGATACAGATCGAAATGGTCGGTCCGAAGCAACTCGAGAGACTTTTCCAGTTCCTCTTGCGCACCGACCGCGTCGCGCCGGGTCGTCTTGCACGCCAGAAAACACTGATCGCGATATGGTTTGAGCGCGGGACCCAACCGCTCCTCGGCGTTACCGTATGTCGGAGCGACGTCGAAGTAGTTCACCCCCCTATCCACCGCTTCGGCCACGTACCGGGCCGCCGCCTCCGGCGTCACGTCCTTGACGACGATCCCGCCGAAACCGATGATCGAAAGCGAATCCGCCGTCGTTCCGAAACGGCGCCGCGGTACCGGACTTGTCGCGGCATTGGAAGATTGCATTTCCTCCTTGCCCTGAAGATACGCGGGGGCCAGCGCGGATGCGGCGCCGGTCGCGGCGACGCGTTTCAAGAATACTCGACGTTCCATGATCGTTCTCCCGATTCTTTCCCGATATTCATCGGATGTTTTCGTATTCCCCTTGGATCGGATGCTTCATTGGCGTTTCCGTCCTCGCGTGATCAACCAAAGGCACGCGCAGACTACCATCGCCGCACAGGTCGCCGGTTCCGGTACCGCGGAAGGGGCGACTCCGGCGCCCCAGTTGGCCCGGACCAAGTCCAGATCGGCGCTGTCGACCCGCCCGTCGCCGGAGACATCGCCGGCGGCGTAATCTCCCGGAATGGTTGTCCGACCCCAGTTCGCGCGGATGATGTCCAGATCGGCCGA
Organism: uncultured Planctomycetaceae bacterium; assembly: GCA_964520785.1. Lineage (GTDB taxonomy): Bacteria > Planctomycetota > Planctomycetia > Pirellulales > Thermoguttaceae > CAZFQG01. The sequence continues at coordinate 7,724 of CAZFQG010000058.1, forward strand.
CCCGACGAAACCGTCGCCGTTTAAGTCTCCCTCCAACACCTCCGGGGCATAGGCACCCGGAGTCAGGCGGAAGTAGTCCATTTCGACGATTCCGTCATAGTTTCCCCCGATATCACCGAAGTAGACCGCGTTTCGGACATACTCGCGCGTGATCGCCGCTCCCATGGGGGTCAGTAGTTCGCCGTCGCGCCACAGCCACCACAGGTTCGAATTGTCGGAAGCGTCTCGTACCAACCGGAAGATATGAAAGTCGTCGGTGTTGTCGAAGGCACCACGTTTCGGGGTGAACACCATGCCGCTGAGTTCCACGTAATCGTCACCGATGACCATCACCGGAAGCTCGTTCGTGTCGGCCGGGTCGGCCACCAACGCGAACGCCGCGGTGACCCCGGTATCCTCGATCACCTTCATCCGCCACTCCAAAGTAAAACCGTCCGCCGACTTGAACCCGATGTTCGACCAAAGATGGGCCGTGTCCGTAATCCCGCTCTCCAAGTAGGCCGAAGAATCCGGACCGCTATCGATAATCATTGTTCCCTCGCCGGTCAGGGTGAACGTCCCGGTCCCCCCTCTCGCGAAGTCGGCCACGGAATTCGCGTCCAAGTCGATCTGGCCCGGATCGGTCGGATCGAAATCGAATTCGTATTTGTAGGGAAACAACTCCGAGTCGAGACGATCCGTCACCCTCGGCGGAACCGGCGTTTCGAAGACATAATCGAAATCGTCCAAAAAATCTACCTCGTTGAGCGCCAACCTCGCCCCCCCCTGCGCGGTGGAAACCCACAAGCGTCCCGGATATGGCTCGAAAATCGTCGGATAGGAAACCCGCTGGCCGTCGTCCACCCGCGCGATCACGACCGGCTCGCTCCAGGTTTGGCCGTCATTCTCCGAAAGCACGAAAGACAGCTCGTGCCGCATCCACGACGCCGGCGTGGCTGAGTACTGGCCACTCCGCCGGGGGTAGCTCGTTTCTCCCTCGGGATAAAGACGGTTCCAGACCATCGCCAACCGGCCGCTGGCCAACCGCGTGATGTACCCCGGGGAACTGCTCGCATCGATCTGGCTGGGGATCAAGTCCGACCAGCTATCTCCCATATCGGAGGAATACACGGAATAGAATTGATCCAGATTGGTCCGCAAGAGCATCCAAACGCGGTTGTCTTCCATCTCGACCAGCGTCCCTTCTATCGCCCCGTCGTGGTGTCCGCGGCCGCCGATGTCGATCAGGTCCGACGGTTCCCAGGTGAGCCCGTCATCATGTGAAACGAACGGTTGCGTCGCGTGGCGCGCTTCATCGTAGAGCATGGGCTGCACCGGTACGATGACCGCGCCGGTACTCGTCTGGATAATGTCTTGAATCGCGCCGCAATAGCCGTCCAACAGCATCTGAGCATCGACCCAGGTCTTGCCGCCGTCCAGGCTCCGCATCGCCCAAACGTCGAGAGCGCACGACGGGTTCGGCGCGTTCAGCGCCGTGTTCCAAGACCAATTGTACGTACTGAATTCCATTCCCACCGCCACGATGGGTCCGTTCTCGCTGACGCACAGCACCGGGGCGCGGATATCCAAGCTCGGGTGACCGACGACGTTCAGCGCCCAGGAGTCCCACGTCTGACCCAAATCGCCGGACCAATAGACCCGATTGTTCGCGACGGTCATAACCCCCCCGTCGTCAAGCTTCGCCAGATTGACTCCCGGCGAGGCGGGCCCCGCCTCAACCCGCTCATCCACTTCGATGCCGTTGATGATCTTCGCTTCAACGGTCGCAAGGCAAACCGCCGGAAACATCGCGGCCGCGAGGAGCATCGCTCGGCGGGAAAAAGGGCTTGCCGGTTTCATCAGAGGTCCTCCTTCGACAAATCCTCATCGGTTTCGTTCGAGCCGGAGCCGAAATCCCAGGACAATGGATCGCTCGGAAAAAATGAATGATTTGGAACCGGCCTGAACTTCCATCCTACTCCCCGGCGTGGGGAAGTCAAGCCAATTCGAACCGCGGCCACGATCGAGACCAGCCCGGCGACTTGGCGAACCGGAAACCCAAGGTGCCGAGGAACACGGTCCGACGATCCGGGCGTACGCACGAAAGGAGCGCGGATGCCAATATCCCCAGACCTCGGAGAAACAAACGGGGTGGATACGGTCGCCGCCCCCTCCCGTGAATTGCCGTGACCGCTTCCTTCGGGCTCTGGTGGTGTTCTTTCTTCGGTGAAGTGATGACGCACTCGCGAAAACTCATTAGATTAGGGGGTGCGGTCTCGTTCTTCCGCCCGTGGAACCGGCTTTTCGTCGCGGCGGGTGAGTTCGGAGAAATACGGCGTTTCGATGGCAGGTTTGCCGGAAATGGTGGCCGGGTAACGCCGCAGGTTCCTGCGGGGTTTCGGGTGCTCGCGTCTGCCGTGCGCGTTCCTCGCCCCGGTATCAGGCCGTTCTTCCTGAACCGTTTAACCTGCGAATGATAAGGTAGAAGAACGGCAAGTATCCCAAATCCGAAAACAGTAAGACGACCAGAAACCACCAAGGGAGCGTCCCGTCCAGGAGAAACCGGATACACAGAATCGGCGCGAGGAGTTTACTCCAAAAACCCAGAACCAGGATACTCCCGTTTCGGAGCGGATCGGACGCCACCCAATGATAACCGACCCCGAAAAGCGCCACGAGGACGCCCATCCCCTGAACCGGGAGAACCAATTGCGGCTTGGCGACTCCCAGAAGCTGATAACCTTCGTGATAAAAGCAGACCATCGATAACCCGGCAAGTACGTTGTACGTGCCGGCCAGCCGCAGTACGAAAACCATCCAAGGATCGAGGGAACGCTCAGTCACTCTTCCACTCACGAAAGAATCCTACGGCGCCGTTTCCAGGAGTCTCCGCGGACGCCGTTTCAAGCCAAAGACGCGACGGCATAACGAGGGATGGCCCTCAGCCGACGCGCATGCGGCGCGCCGCTATCAACGTGTTGTGCAGCAACATGGTCACGGTCAGAGGGCCGACCCCCCCCGGCACCGGCGTAATCGCGCCGGCAACCTCTTTGACGGCCTCGAAATCGACGTCACCAACCAGCCCCGCCTCGGTACGATTGATGCCGACGTCGATCACGACGGCCCCGGGCCTGACCATGTCCGCCGTCAAGAACTTCGCCTTGCCGATCGCGACCACCAGAATATCCGCCTGCCGGCAAACCTCCGGCAAGTCCTTAGTCCGGCTGTGGCAGATCGTAACGGTCGAATTCGCGCCGTCGCTCTTCTGCATCAGCATGATCGACATCGGCTTGCCCACGATGTCGCTGCGGCCGACGATCACGACGTGCGCCCCGGACGTCTCAATCCCGCAACGCCGCAACATCTGCTGAATTCCGTGGGGCGTACAGGGAAGAAATCGGGGCCGGTTCTGCACCATCAGGCCGACGTTCTCCGGGTGGAAGGCGTCAACGTCTTTGAGAGGATCGATGGCATCGAGGACTTGGCTCTCATCCAAGCCGTCAGGCAACGGCAACTGAACCAGGATTCCGCTGACGGAGTCGTCCCGATTGAGTTGATCCACCAGGGCGAGCAATTCGGCCTGCGTGGTCGCCTCCGGCAGACGATGCAGGCGACTCTCGATTCCGGCCTTTTCACACGCCTTCCGCTTGTTCCGGACGTATACCTGACTGGCCGGGTCTTCCCCCACGAGCACGGCGGCCAGGCAGGGAATCCCCCCGGTTTCTCTCGTGAATTCCGCGGTTTGTTCGGCAATCTCCGCCCGAATCTCTTGAGAGAGGGCCTTGCCATCAAGAATTTGCGCTGTCACTCGGGGTATCTCCTCCACTGTTTGCGGCATTCCTCGACCATCGCGGAATGCCATGGCGCCATCCCCGACGTGTCACAGTCGAGCCCAGCCCAAAGAAGGGGGTCATGTCGCCTTTCCAAAATGTTCAAAAACGCCGCCGGAGCGAGACTCCGACGGAACGGACATTTTATAAGGCAGGACCGAAGTCCGCAATGAAGGGTCGAGCCGAAGAGAACTCGCGGTGTTCAATCCGAGAACAAAAGAACGGAAAGACGGATCAGGACGATACAAGGGTTGAGAATACCCGCCCTCCAGAAGGCCGCCGTATCAAACGATAACCGAGGTCAGCGCCAGGAAACTTTCCTCGTCGCGCATCGGCCGGAAATCGGGCTCGTCGAAAAGGTGCTCACGGAGTTCGGGGTCGAGCGCCAATGCGCGCGACAGGTGGAAAACACAACGACTTTTCTGCCCGAGCAGGCTGAGATAACAGGCCAGATTGTAGTGTACCAACGCGTTTAGAGGGGCGACGCGACAGGCGTTTTCCAATGCGTGCGCGGCCAGATCGACCCTGCCCACCCGTTTGTAGCACCAGCCCAGGGCAAACCAAGCCGGCAGATTCTCGTGGTTTATTCGAACTACCACTTCCAAGGGGTCCAGCGCCTCTAGGAAACGCCCGTCCAGGTGGAGGGCATAACCCATCAGTAGCAGGGCACGGTCGTCAAAGTCAACGAGTTCGCCAATCCGCTCTAGTGCCTTCAACGCCAGCTTGGGCTGATCTAACTCAAGGTAACCCTCGGCTTCCAAATTGATTTTCGCCAAACGTACCGATTTCCGACTGACCGACATGTATGGGCCCTCCCGGATTTCCCTCCGAGAACTAGGGAAACTTGAAGCAAACCGTCGCCAAAACCAGCCTCATTGCATTGTATACGTCGGAAAAGCCGCGAGTCCAGAGAAACTGGAGAAGGGGCTGCCCCAAAAAGTGGTATACCTATCGAATACGACTATATATTGTTCACTTTCGACCGAGGAATACTACATGTGGGCTGTGTAAGGTATTCCGGCAATTGAAGAAAAATGGCCGACGGCAACAAGAAAAACGGAAAAGTCAGGGTAGCCATCCCGTTCAAAAATCACAATTCGGAATACATTTATTGTATTGTTTCAGAATAAAACTGATTGCGATTCCTTTATCCAACCCTGCTTATCTCCCGAGAGCGAAACCAGGTGCCAGTCGCCTCGGGTCTCCAACACGCGGAACTTGGTGCCCTCCGGGAGCGCCTCCGTAAAGGCGGGTTCATAAGTCACCGAGTTTCCCTTCCGCGCGACCACCTCGTCTCCGGTGACGACACCATGGGTTACGTAGTCAAAACGGTACCAGTCGTACGCCGCCGAGAACGCCAGGACGGCGAACACCATCGCCACCGTCAGAGTGAGTCTCCGAAAGAGAGGCTCCGGCCGGAAAAGCCAAACCAGGGCAAACGTGAAGAGAGCCGCGGCGCCGGCACCGGCCAAGGCGAATTTCGCTCCATAGCTGATCCTGTTCTGCCAGAACAGGATGTGTTCGACAAGGGGTTTCGGTTCGCTCGCCGCCAGCCCGCCGGTCGCAAATCGCAGATTCGCCTCCAGGTACGGATTGCTCGGCAAGTACCGCTTCGCTTCGAGATAGGCCGCGACGGCTTGGCCCCTGCGACCGGCCTTCATGAACGCATTCCCTTGATTGTAGAGGATCGCGCCGGAACGCACACCTCGATCGAGCATCTCCCCGTACATGGCCGCTACCTTGAGGTAATCGTCCGGAGAGGCGGCTTGGTCAAACGCCTTCTGGGCGGCCTGGAATTCGGCGACTGCCTCCATGTTCGGCGTAAACCCGCACCCGACGTAAACAACCAACAGAGCCGCCAGGACGACGGAACCGGCAATGAACGGGATTCGCATGCTTAGAGCCTCCTTTTCTTTCTGAGGGCGCGGACCATCTCTTCGAGAACGTGCTTCGCTTCACCCTGTAAGTCGGACGAGACCGAGTGCGAAGGCGAATATCGAGCGGCGTCGCATTTTTCCAGAACCTTCGTGACTCGGTCGATGAGCGTCCGGTCGACCCCAAAATCTTGGAGAATCCGCGAGACATCCTTGACTGTAGCTCCCGACTCCGGGACGTTGGCCGCGTCGGCAACGAGTCCCACTAGGGCGGCTCTGGCTTGGTCCCCCCCCTCGCGGAGCCGTTTTCGAGCCTTGGCCGCGGCCCCGCGGCGGCGGAGAAGCGCCTCGTCGCCGTGGAGCCGCCGGACGCGGAGAGTCACCAGGGCGATTCCCGCATAGAGGGCGCCCAGAGACCCGGCTCCGACGACCCAAGGAACGGGGCGAACCGCCTGATTTCGCAAGGCCGAGAAGTCGGTAATGTTCGCGAAAAGTCCCTCCTCGCTCCGCTGGAGTTCATGGGAGGGGCCGCCGTTTCCGCCGGGGTTTGCCGCCAAGATGTCACCTTGGGTCAAGCGGTCCGCCTCGGCGACCTCAATAGGGATCGGTTCCGTCTCGAGCGTGACGTACTTCGCCTCCTCGACGTCGTAGTAACTCGCCGGAACGGCCGGGAACCGGCGGTTCCCCGCCTCCTTCGGACGGATCGTATAGATAAAGGTACAGGCCCCCCCCTTCTGCTCGCGCGTGGGGTCATAGATTTTGAAGGCGTCTTCCAGACCGTCGATCCGTTTCAGGTCGGGAGCGGTGACATCGTCGAGCGACCCCTTCCCCTTGAGGGTCAACTTCAACGTCATGGGAGTTCCGACACTCGCCTTCTTGGGCGTCAGATCGGCCGACCAGCCGTTGAAGACCCCAACGGCGCCAATATAAGATTCCGGCCGCCCCTCGAGCGGGACGTCCTTGCAGACGACGTTGGCCGATTTGGCGACGGCGAAGACCTTCGCCCCGATCAGACTCCGGTCGGTCACCCCGGTCACGATGGCCCCTTTGAGCGTAACCGGTCCGAACGCGAACTCCCCGATCCGCTCCGCCATGAAGCGGCGGCGGAATTGGTACTGCCAGTAGTCGACCATCTTTCCGTCCTGCTGAGCCAACTGGACACGCTCCGGCACAGGAAGAAATGTCAGTTCCGGCGCCTCGAAGAGGAGCGAGACCCGGGAACTGGCGAAATCGTTGATACCGAAACCGACCCCACCGCGTCTGCTTTGGAATGGTCCGAGCCAACTCTGCCAGTCCTTCTCCGGCTTGACTCCGTCCGGGAGCGACTCATCCGGAAGCCAAGGAATCTCAAGCCGCGGCGGCCCGTCCTGACCCACGACGACCGGCTGTTGATCCTCATGCGGCGCCGGAAGCGCCTTCACGGCCACCGTGAGAACGACATCGAACGATTGCGTCGGGTAAACCGTCTGAGGCTCCGCCGTGAGCGTCATCTTGACGAGGTCCTGTTCTTCCGGCGCCAGGACTCGGACCTCGTGCGACTCGCTGGAGTAGGTCTGCCCATCCACTTCGACCGTGGCCGGAGGAACCGTCAAGAGGCCGATGCGCCTCGGGGTCAACAGGTACTCGAAAGTCCGTGCCAGATTCTCGACCCGGGTCACTCGACCATTTATGATCGTGACTTGACTGGAACTCTGATCACGGCTTCCGCGGAATTGGACACTGAAATCGGCGTCCAGCGCCGAAACGTCCGGCGTCGGCGGATCCGAGACGTTTTCCACCGTGACCACGTAACGGACCGAGTCTCCTTCGTAGACCTCCCTCGATCCGATCCGGGATTGAATCCGCACAGTCTCAGCAGCGAGGGCATAGCCCGGCACCGCCAGCGCGCCAAGCGCCGCGGCGGCAAAGAGAATTCCTCGAGGAATCTTTTTTGGGGGGAACATTCTTTTCATTCAACTATCGCTCCTGCGAATCAACCGGACAGCCGGCCCCGCGGATCGCCTACCAATCCTTGTCCACTTCATCCGGACCCCCGAGCACCGCTTCCAGGGCCTTGCGTTTCTCTTCGGCTTCCTTCTGCCGGGCACGGACCTTCTGGAGCTGTGCCTGGATCTGCCGTTCCTTCACGTCCGGTTTGGCGGGGTGGGGTTGCTTCTGGTCCGGTTTCTGATCGGCCTTGTTCTGCTCTTGTGAATCGGGCTTCGGCGGCTCCTTCCCTTGGTCCTTCTTTTCGTCCTGCTTCCGTTGCTCGTCCTTCTTCTCTTGATCCTTTTTCTCTTGGTCCTTCTTCTGGTCCTTTTCGTCCTTCTTCTGCTCCTGCTTCTGTTGTTCTTGCTGCTGCTGATCCTGCTTCTGCTGTTGGTCCTGTTGCTGGTCGTGTTGCTGCTGCTGCTGTTGTTGTTGTTGTTGGTCTTTGAGCGGCTCGGCGATTTCTTCGAGCAATCTCAGGGCCTCCTGCTGCTTGGGGTAGGCGGCCTCCGGCCGGCTCTGGTCCAGGTCCGCGGCGGCGTCTTCCGTCAGTTCGATGATCTTCGGGCCGTGCTGCACCGCCAGTTGCATCGATTTCTTCAGGTTTTCGCGCTGCTTCTTGGCCGCCTCAAGTTGCTTCTGCTGCTCGGTCATCTCCGGCTGGGCCGTCGCGGAGGACTCCACCGTCTGCTCGTCGGCGGCCGCCGGCTCCTCAGCCGGCTGCTTGTCCGGAGGGGGAGGAAGCGTTTGCGGCATTTCTTCCTCAACCGGCGGCATGGATTCCAGTTGCTTCAGGCCCTGATTGGCCTTCCCGATCATGACCGGCGTCCATCGCGCAAGGAACCGCTGATTCCAGGCCGTTTCTTCGGCGTCGAATAGCACCTTCGGCGAATCGGCGGCAGTATCCATTTCCGCCGGGTTCATGTCCAGGCCGGTCTCCACGGTCTCCGGCTCACCGTGATCCGCGGGATTGGAAACAGCCGTCTCCTTCTGCGGTCCACTTTCGCCCTCTTCGGTTCCTTGTTCCTCTTCCTTGGCGATCTTCGCGGCGTCACCGGCCTCCTGCGGAGCCACCTCGGCACCGACCGCCTCGACCAGCCCCTTCTGTTTGTCCACCGACTGGAACACCAACTGGGGATAGGGCAACATGGCCGTGTGGATGTCGTCGAGGCGTTCCAGAACGGCACCCTGCGAGGTCTTTGCCGAATCGAGCGCCCTGGCGTCAAGCGATTCGGCAGCCTTCCCCATCGCCCCTTCCGCCTCGCCGGCCAGCGAGGTGAGAACCTCGGCCGCCTTCTGGACGTCGGCCGCCGGCGCGGCCATCGCCTGAGGGGATTGCGAGCCCCGAGGACCTTGGGGCATGGCCTGAGCCTGCGTGAGCGCCTGGCCGATCTTGTTTTTCAGGTGCGGAATCTCCTCTTTCAGTTCGCGCTGCTGGGAGGCCGTCATGTAGGTCGCCTGCCTCCGCCGCGGGGAGTCCGGCGCTTTCGACAGGGTCTTCACGCCGCCGCGGAGTTCAACCTCTTGCCCCTCCAGCCACTTGAGAAACTGCATCAGGTCCATCGAGTCTCGCAGCTTCTGACGGTCCTTTTCACGCCACAGGGCCTTCATGTGCTTCGTCCAGACTCGAAGGACTTCCAGGTTCCGGCGAGCGTCGTCGCACTCGCCGTCCATCTGGATACAGTCGCGGAAGTAGCCCGCCGCGGCCGCCAGATGGTCCATGCCCTGCTTCCGGGCGTCCTCGGAGGCCTCTTCCGGATTCTCTCCGAAGACTGACCTCGCCAGAGCGACGCTGGCGCAGCCGAGGTTGTACCGGGCGAGAACGGCCAGTTCCAGCTCGGGGCTCTGAGCGACCTGTTGATACAGCTCGATCGCCTTTTCCTGGTCTCCCGCGGCCGCCTTGGCGCAGGCGAGGTTGAAGAGTATCCGCGGATCGTCCGGTTCGGCCGTCTCCGCCTCGGCGAAGGCGGCCGCCGCTTTCTGGTACTCCTTGGCTTCGAAATGGCCCAATCCTTCGGAGACCTTGGAGGCCGCCGCGGCGCCGAAGGCCGTAGAGGTGGATAGGGTGATCAGGAGCATCCCGAACAGGGTAACGTGGCGTTTCTTCATGGGGTTTCTCCGCATGTCCGGCGTAATCTCGTACTTATTGCGTTTGGTGATCCAATCGGCTGCTTGCGTCACGGTCCGTTAGGTCGTCAACACGGTCGGTCGCCTGTAGGTCGCGACGGCCATTTCCGCCAGCAACAGGACCACCCCGATGCAGACGAACACCTGGAATTGCTCGCGGAACCGTTTCCGCTTCTCCACCTGGAATTCGCCCCGGGTGAGTCCTTCGAGGTGGTCCTCGTAAATCTGGCCCAGGTCGTAGGCCCTCGTGCCGGCCGGGATGTAGGCCGCCTTCGTGGTCAGGGCGATCTGCTTCAGGAGCTTTTCGTCCACTTTCGACCAGTGTTCGGCCCCGTCGTCGTCCTTCGCATAGCGGAGGGCGCCGGCCTCGTCGCGGACCGGAATCCGTGCTCCCTCGCGCGAATCGCCCAAGGAAACGGTGAATATCTTGATTCCCCGCTGGGCGGCCTCCTTGGCCGCGTCGAGCGGATAGGATTCGTGGTCTTCGCCATCGGTGATCAGGACGATTGCCTGGTCGCGGTCCTTCTCCTGGGGCATCAGTCCGATACACTCGCGGATGGCGTCTCCGATCATGGTGCCGCCGCGCGGCGCGCTATCGACGTCGACCTCGTCGAGCATCGTCAGGAAGAACCCCTGGTCGGTCGTCAACGGGACCTTCAGCGAGGGCTTCCCCGCGAAGACCACCAGACCGACCCGGTCCCCGACGACCCTCTCGAGAAGGTCGCGGATATCGGACTTGGCCCGCTCGAGCCGGCTGGGGGGGACGTCCTCGGCGGTCATCGACCTGGAGACGTCCAAGACGACCATCACGTCGGCCCCCCGCCGGGAGACCTTCTCAAAGTAGGTCCCGAAGCGGGGCCGCGCGGCGGCGATGACAAGGAACGCCAGTCCCAGCAGGAGGAGGATTCCCTTGATCCAGGTCCGCGAACCTTTGATGGAGGGTATCAGGCGGTCGGTCATCGCCTCGTCGACGAAGGTCTTCGCCGCGGCAAGCCTTTTCCGGTAGGCGTAGATCAATATCCCGGCCACGACCGGCAAGAGCCAAAGCAAAAGTAGATAGGAAGGGTCGTCCCAGTGCATGGTGTGATTCCTCGTGGGTTACGGCAACGAACGAAACCGGGTACTCGACAGGACGACCTGACACAAAACCAGGGCAAGGCCGGGGAGCATGAACCATTGATAGAGTTCGCGGTATTCCGTGTACAGGTGCCCTTCCGACTCGGTCTTTTCCAGTTGGTCGATCTCGGCGTAAATCGATTCGAGCGCCTTGGTATCTTTCGCGCTATAGTACTTTCCGCCGGTCGTCTTCGCGACCTCGCGGAGCGTGTTCTCATCCAGTTCGACCGGTTGCTGAATCAGGACCTTCCGGCCGAAAGCGTCCACGGCGGGAAACGGCGCCAGGCCGTTGGAACCGACGCCGATGGTGTAGATCTTGATACCGTATTCCTTGGCCGCCTCGGCGGCTACTTCCGGCGTCACGGCTCCGATGTTGTGTTTGCCGTCGGACAGAAGGACGATGACCTTGCTCTTGGCCGTCGCGTCCTTGAGGCGGTCGACGCCGACCATGATCGCGTCGCCGATCGCCGTCATCATTTCTTCCTCGAGAAGATTTTCATTCAAGACGCGGCCTTCCCGATCTCGGAGCGGCTTGGGAATCTCCGTCGCGCCGAGTACCTCCAACAGCGCATCGTGGTCCAACGTCAGGGGGCACTTCGCGTCGGCATAGCCGCCGAAAACGACCAGACCGATCAAATCGTCCGGCCGCCCCGGCAGCTCATCGCCGCCGGCGACGAAATCGCGGAAGACCTTCTTCACCGCTTCGAGCCGGTTGACCCGTTTCCCGTCGATTTCGAAATCGAGCGCCTGCATCGAACCGGAGCGGTCGATGCACATTTGCATCGCAATTCCCTCCGTACGAATCCGGAACTCCTCCCTCCCCCGCTGGGGCCGGGCCAGCGCCATGATCACCAGGCATAGTCCCAGGACGCGAATCCAGGGGACCGCCTTCTTGATGCGCTGCATCGCCGTCACCGGGAGCGACTTCAGGAGGCTGATGTCCGAGAACAGGACGGCCGCCTTGCGGTTGCGCCGCACGACCCACCAGCCCAGGAGCACCAAGGGAATCAACAGGAGGATCCAAACCGGGTCCTGAAAGCGGAACGCACTCATACGGTCACCTCCATCTTCTCTTGCTCCAAACCAATGAACACCTTCGCCTTGTAGAACGCCTCCTCGATGTCTTCCTTCCGGGGGGAATATGCGGCGAACTTGACCAGGTCGGCCGACTCCAGGAAGTGCCGGAGCCTGCGGCCCACTTGACGGTCAAACGTTTCCGTCTCACTGATTTCTCGGAGGAATTCCTCGGTGGTCTGCTCCGGGGCGCGGATGCCGGTCGTCCGTTCGATGTAGCGCCGGACGATGCCGGTCAGTTCCACATAGAACAACTTGACGTCCGTCTCCGCGAGGTTTTGCTCGATCAATCGCTGCAGCTCGAGGTATGCCAATTGTCCCGGCCCGAGAGGAATTTCCTCCTCTTTCTTCCTCTTGTGCAGCGCGAACCAGACCGCCGCGACGGCGATACCGGCCAGGACGACTCCGGAAGTGATCCAAACCCAAGCGGATAGTGGGCCCGAAATCGGCATCGGAGCCGCCGCGGACTGGAGTTCATCCAGACTCGGTGCTTCCTCGCCGGAAACCTTGGCGATCCGTACCGTCAGACCCTCGGTCTCGACGATGTGCGTCTTGCCGTCCCCGTCCGGCCGCGTGTCCGTGAATTGGACGGCGATCGGCCAGATGAAGAGGTCGCCGGTCCGCGTCGGTTCGAGCGTATAGACCTGCCGTATCTCCTCGCGGTCCTCGCCGATCTTCGGGAGTGGTTCGTGAAAATCGAGTATTCTGAAGTCGCCGGTCGATTCGCCGAAAGGGGGTTTTTCGACCGTCACCCCCTTCGCGTAGTCGATCGTCACGGTCAGTTTCGGCTCGTCGGAAAGCCTCGCCGACGGCGGGTCGACTTCGGCGGTCACCTTGACCGGGCCGAGTTCCTTGACCGAGGCGGACCGGTTGGTGGTTTCTTCACCCGCCGGTTCGCCGGCCGGTTTCGCGGCGGTCCGGCAGCCGCAGAACATCAGCAGTGCCAGCAAAACCGGACCGGTTTTCAATGCGCAAAGGACTCTGCTCACGATTCGTTCTCCTGGGGTGGCTCGGCACTCGATTCAGGGCCTTCCTTCGCCGGCTTGGGCTCTTCCTTGGGTTCTTCCGCGGCGGGTTCGCCCGGAACGGCTTGCTCCGCGGAAGCATCCGTCGTGGTTGCCGGGACCGCCTGCTCGGCCGGAAGCCCGGGCGGGGTCGGCACCGAATCCGGGGCGACCGGATTGAGCGCCGGAATCGTTGCGGCGTCCTGCTCCGCCGGAAGGGCGGTAGGCATTGCGAAGCCGTCCGAAACCCGGGGGGCCAGTATCCGGACGTCGTATTTCTTCATCAGCTCTTCCATGAGCCGGCCGAGTTTTTCCTGTTGTCTCTGCGCGACGTAATCGCGCCGGACGGCCTGCTCGGCCTCGGCGAAGGTCGCCGGCGCCGCGGTTTCCTTCTTCTCAACCAGGAGCAGCAGTTTTCCCGGTCCCAGCGGAACGGGAGACTTGGTCCACTCCCCTTCGGCCAGATCGAACACGGCCGCCAGTTCAGGGGGCATCTCGGCCGACTTGCGGAGCGTCGTCTTGCCGGCGCTCTGGGCGTTCGCCTTTTGGCGTTCTTCGAACCAGGCGCGGAAATCGTCGGCCGTTTTGATCTTGTCGAGGACCGCTTGGACATCCTCGTCTGGTTCGAACTGAACCAGAAGCACCTCGGCCGTTTCCGGCTTTCCGTAGCGGTCTTGGTTTGCCTGGAAATAGTTTTCCACGTCCGACGGCGACGGTTCGGTCGCCGCGAACTCCCTCTTCAGAAGGAACTCCTGGAGCAGTCCTTCGGTCGCCTGCCGCATTGTCTCGACGTATTCAGGGTCCTCGTGGAGCCCCAGTTCCCTCGCGTGCCGGGCCAGGAGTTCCATTTGAACGGTCTCCTGGAGAATTCTCGCCTGCATCGCCGGAGAGGCGAGCCGCTGCCGGATCTCTTCGCGGGCCGGAGAGTTCGGAGGAAGCCCTTGCGAGGAGAGGAAGCGGTCGGCGTAACGGCGCGACATCCGCTCGATATCGCTTTCGCGGATTTCTTCTCCGGCCACCGTCGCCAGGATGGCGCCGGTCTTGTTCTCTGCGCCGACTTCGACGCGGCGGCTCAACTCGCGGTCCGCCTCACCGGGGCGTCCCATCCGCTCAAGGCACTCGACCAGTTTGGGACCGATCTTCTCGCTCAGGGTTTCGTCGGCGGCGGCGTCCGCCTCCGCTTCGGCGCGGACAAAGCAGGCGGCGGCGTCACCATATTTCTCGGCCTGCATGTAGAGCTTGCCGGCGCGGTAGAGGATTTCGGCGCGGTCTTCGACGGCGCCGGCGCGGTTGAGATAATCGAGCCAGCCTTCGGCCGACTGTAGGCTCAGGCCTTTCTCTTCGAGTTCCATCGCCGCCCGCCGGAGGGCCGTGCCGTCGGCAAGACCGCCGGAGTGAATGTTCCGATTCATCCCGAGCAAGACGACGATAAACATCATCGCCATGATCAGGACGGTAACGGTGCTCATCGCGGCAAGGAACCACAACATGCGTTCCATCGGCGAGCGCTCCCGCGGCGCGGGGCCGCGGCGCGCGGACGAGGGTTCCAGCGAGAGATTGGGGCGTTGTCCTTCCGACATTTGCGTTCACTCCTTGTTAGCGGAACCGCCGTTCGCGCATCCGGAAAAACCGCCGGACGCTCGTCATGCAGTCCTCGTTCGTTTGAATTCCCAGTTCGTCGATCCCGGCCTTCCGCAGCCGGTTCGAAATCGCGGCGGACCGGTCGGCCGCCTTCAGCGCGAAAAGCCTCCGGACCTCCGGATGCCTGGTGTCGACCTCGATGATCTCCCCCGTCTCGGCGTCCATCAACGAGACGAAACCGACGTCCGGCAGCGCGGACTCGCGCGGATCGGAAACATGCATCGCGATCAGATCATGACGCTTCCCGCAGACGGCCAGGGCGTGCCGTGCCTCCGGGGCGAGGAAGTCGCTGATCAGAAACACGACCGCCTTGCGCTTCTGCACCCGGGTGATGAACTGCAACACGTTTTCGAGGTTCGTCTCGCCGGAGACCGGTTCGACGGAGATCAACTCGCGGATCAGATGCAAAACGTGCGACTTGCCCTTGCGCGGTTTGACGTACCGGCCTACGTCGTCGCAAAACGTGACCAGGCCGACCTTGTCGTTGTTCTTCAGCGCCGAGAACATCAGCGTCGCGGCCGTCTCGATGACCATGTCCAGTTTGGAGCGGTCGCACGAACCGAACGCCCCGGATGCCGAGACATCCACCGCGAAAAGGACCGTCAACTCCCGCTCCTCCACGAACCGCTTGATAAACGGCATTCCCGCCCGGGCCGTCACGTTCCAGTCGATCGTGCGAATGTCGTCGCCGGGTTGATACTCGCGGACTTCGTCGAATTCCATGCCGCGCCCGCGGAAGACGCTCTTGTATTGGCCGGCGAAGAGTTCGTTGACCGTGCGGTTGGCGACGATCTGAATCCGCTGGACCTTCTTGATGATGTCCGAGACTTCGAGTTGGGCCATGATGGGGCTCCTTGGGGCTTGAACGTGGACGCGGTCTTCGGCTGTTCCCGCATTAGGGAACCGGGACCGTATCCAGAATCGTCTTGACCACGTCTTCCGAAGTCATCTGCTCCGCCTCCGCCTCGTAGGTGAGAATCACGCGGTGGCGGAGGACATCGTACGCGATATCCTTGACGTCCTGGGGAGAAACGTATCCGCGTCCGGCCAGGAAGGCCATCGCCTTGGCCCCCATTCCCAGGTAGATCGACGCACGCGGGGACGCCCCGTAGTCGATCAGCGGAACGAGGTCCTTAAGACCGCACTCGCCCGGTTTCCGCGTGGCCTCGACCAGGTCCAGGATGTAGTTTTTGACCTGCTCGTCGATGTAGACCATCTGGACCGTTTCCTGCATCTGGACGATGTCTTCCGGCGTCAGGACGGACTGAATCGGCCTCGTGATCCCGTCGAGGGCCATGTCGAGAATCTTGCGCTCCTCGGTCTTCTCGGGATACGTGATCTTCACCTTGAGCATGAAACGATCGATCTGCGCCTCCGGGAGCGGGTAGGTTCCCTCCTGTTCGATCGGGTTCTGGGTCGCCATGACCAGGAACAGGCCCTTGAGGGGGAACGTGTTGTCCCCGATCGTGACCTGCCGCTCCTGCATCGCCTCCAGAAGAGCCGACTGGACCTTCGACGGCGCACGGTTGATTTCGTCGGCCAGCACGAAGTTCGCGAAGATCGGGCCCTTACGCGTCTTGAAATCCCCCTCGGAAGGTACGTAGATCATCGTTCCCACCAGGTCGGCCGGCAGCAGGTCTGGAGTGAACTGAATCCGCTGGAACTTCGTTGACAGAGCTTGCGCGAGCGATTTGATTGCCGTCGTCTTCGCCAGGCCAGGAACCCCTTCAAGCAGAATGTGGCCGTGCGTGAGCAGGCCGACCATCAACCGGGACAGCATTTCCCGCTGGCCAACGATGGCCTTATCGATTTCAGAGTACAGTCGGTGAACCAGTTCTGCCTTTCGGGCAACCTGATCGCGGATGTGGTGGACGTCGACACTCATAGATTTCTCCTTGGCGATTGCAGTTTGCAGGAATTATTGCTTTTCTCTTGGCGCATCCGAATGCAGTGTATTCGTGATTGACCTTCAAGTAAACGGAACTCTCTTCGTTCCGCGACGGTTGGTGCGAAGCCGACGAGGACTCCGCGACGGAATCTTTGACGAGTTTCTTTGAAGACGTCGATAAGGGATTCTCCGTCGCAAGATTCTTGTTTTTGTTGCCGCAATTGCGGCAGTCTTTCGGAAAACAGAGGGGTCGGGCCAACCATTACATCCCAATCACCCCATTCTCACGGTGAATATTCCGATTATCGAGCTTTTGATTGCGACATTTCGCTCCAAACGTGTGGCGATGGGAATCGCGATGCCCGTGACGGACCGAGCGATTTGGCGAGAGGAAAAAAGAGTTGGGGAGATCGGCAGCCGACGCAACGAAGCCTTAACGAGCGACCCGCGAACCGGTATACTTAAAGCATAAGAGGGCCGATGATTCAATGCACCCGTACGGGGGGCTCACAATCTCAGAGAACGCATGGTTTCCAGCAAATGGCGTTATATATTGTCCGTTACGGCAAAATGCGTATCTATGGCTTGTTCGATAGCTCCGGCAAGCGAGAATACCATCGAGGCGTGGACGTCATCGTGAGAACGGATCGCGGCTTGGAGGTCGGTCGCCTCCTGTCCACCGTCTCGCAAGAGGAAGAACCGCAGGTCGACGGCAAGAAACTGGGACATGTCGTCCGAGAAATGACGGTCGAAGATCGTCATGATGCGGCCAGACTCGGTGCCGGGCATTCGGCACGGATCGAGACATGCGATCGGTGTATCGCCCAGTTGGGGCTGCCAATGGAACTGGTAGACGTAGAGGTCACGTTCGGCGGGGAAAGGGTCATTGTCTACTATTTAGCAGAAAATAGAGTTGACTTCCGAGAACTTGTCAAGGTTCTCGCCGGTGAGTTTCAAACCCGGATCGAAATGCGCCAGATCGGAGTCCGAGACGAAGCGAAACTTCTAGCGGACTACGGCGACTGCGGGAGACCGGTCTGCTGCAATTCGCATCTCACCCAAATGCCTCCAGTTTCCATGCGGATGGCAAAAATGCAGAAGGCGACACTGGACCCGAATAAGATTTCCGGCAGATGCAGTCGGCTAAAATGTTGCCTGAGGTATGAATTCGAAGTTTACGAGGAACTGCAACGGAAATTACCTCCGGTGGGTAGTTCAGTAGAGACACCCGAGGGGACTGGCACGGTGATTGGTCAGGAGGTCTTGCTCGGTCGGGTTTACGTCGAGACGGCGGATGCCGGTCGACTCTCATTTTCGACGGAAGAGGTCTCGCGATTGAAAGAAGCCCAACCAAGGGTGAAGCCCAATGGCAGACGCAATCGCAGGAGATCCGACTGAACGTCGCACAGGAGAACGCGATTGCTTTGTTGACACGAATTCGGCCCGGCAAGATAATAGGGGAAAACGAGGCATCCCCGAAACGGGGTAGAGTTTGACTTTTCATTGAAGGTATTCCATGGTACATGCGAGTCGCGGGCGTCTTGGCTTTACCCTGGTAGAACTGCTGGTCGTGATCGCCATTATCGGCATATTGATCGCTCTCTTGCTGCCGGCGGTACAGGCGGCGCGCGAGGCGGCGCGGCGGCTTCAATGCGTCAACAATGAGAAACAACTCGGACTCGCCATGCTCAACCACGAATCGGCGCTTGGAGCCTTTCCATCGGGAGGATGGGGTTACTGGTGGACCGGCGACCCCGATTTCAGCGGCGCGATGCAACCGGGTGGGTGGACGTTTTCGATCCTGCCCTACCTGGAACAGCCCGACGTCCACCAGTTGGGCAAGGATGGAGAGCCTTTAGTGATTACTCCGCACCAGCGGATAGGCGCGGAGACGCGAGACCATATTCCCATTCCGGCCTTCAATTGCCCCTCGCGGCGTTCGAACATCGTTTACCCACGTCCCGGAAAGCGGAAGTACCATAACGGACCGACCGCTCTGGACAAGGCGGCGGGTCTGGATTACGCCGCGAACGCCGGAGGAGAAACACCCGTCTTCGGCGTGAATTATCGGATGGGCTCGTCGAACCTCCAAGCGGAGATCGCACTGGCCAAGGGAAGCGGTCCGACCGATTTCGAAGAGAACGGCGTCGTCTATTGCTACAGTCAAATTGGAATCTCCGACATTGCCGATGGAACGAATTCTACATACTTGATCGGCGAGAAGTACATCCAGACCGACTATTACACTACGGGACAAGATGGGGGGGACGATCAGGGGATGTACGAGGCTTGCGGGATCGACACCCTTCGCTGGGGATATGTCGACGATGCCTCCGGAATCGCCTATTCGGCCATGCCGGACACGCCCGGCGCGACCGGGTGGTGGGTTTTCGGAAGCGCCCACGTCGGCGGCGCCAACTACGTATTTTGCGACGGACGCGTCCGCTCCATCGCCTACGATATCGACGGTTACGTGAACCGCCGGCTGGCGAATCGCCATGACGGCGAAGTGATCAATAAGGAAGACTACCAGTAATTCCCCCGGGGCACCGCCCATTCCGCGCCGCGCGGCTTGGCATGGGCGAGTTCATCCATTCAACGCACTCCAGGAGTACCCTCCATGCCGGAAACCAATCCCCAGTCTTCGCGACGGTCCTTTCTCAAGCATTCCGGGCTGATCGCCGCCGGCGCCGCCCTCGGCGGCGGCCTCGCCCTGAACCGGGCGGCCCACGCGGCCGGAAGCGATACCTTCAAAATCGCGCTAATCGGTTGCGGCGGCCGAGGAACCGGCGCCGCGGTCGAGGCGCTGAGCACGAAACAGAACGTCAAGCTCATCGCACTAGCGGATGCTTTCCAGCCGGCCGTCGAGCGGTGCCTGGCCGCGGTGAAAACGCGCCGAGGCGACCGCGTGGACGTGCCGCCCGAGCGCCAATTCGCCGGTTTGGACGCCTACCGGCACGCCATCGACTGCGATCCGGACGTAGTTCTCCTGTGCGGTCCTCCCGGCTTCCGGCCGCGGCATTTCGACGCGGCGGTGAAGGCGGGCAAGCACGTCTTCATGGAAAAACCGGTCGCGACGGACGCGCCCGGCATCCGCCGGATGATCGAAACGAACGAACTCGCCAAGAAAAAGGGGTTGCTCGTCGCCGTGGGACTCCACATGCGGCACGAGGCGAACCGGATCGAGGCCGTCCAAATGCTCCACGACGGTATTATCGGGGATATCCAATTCCTTCGGGCCTATTTCAACTCATCGGGCGTCTGGGTTCGACCGCGGCGGCCCGGGGAGTCGGAGATGTCCCATCAGGTGAACAATTGGTACTACTTCACGTGGCTCTCCGGCGACCACATCGTCGAACAACACGTCCACGACCTGGACCAGTGCAACTGGATCAAACGGGCCCATCCCGTCTCCGCCAACGGCATGGGCGGCAGACAGGTCCGGACCGGACCGGACGTGGGCGAGATTTTCGACCACCACGCCGTCGAGTATACCTATCCCGACGGGTCCAAAATGTTCAGTTACTCTCGCCATATTCCGAACTGCTGGAACAGCTTCTCGGAGTACGCGCACGGTACGAAAGGCTGGGCGGAGCTGCTGGGTCACTCGAAAATGGCGATCTACGTCGGTGACGAAAGGGTAAAACGTTGGGATCGCGGCGCCGACGGACACCAGGTCGAGCACGACGACCTTTTCGGCGCGCTGGCGTCGGGACAGACCTACAACGAAGGAGACTTCGGCATTACCGCCTCGATGACGGCGATCCTCGGACGCATGGCAACCTATTCCGGAAGAATCGTAACATGGGACGAAGCGATGAATTCGGACTTGGATCTCATGCCCGAGACGGTGGCGCTCGATGCCGAACCCAAGGTGAAGCCCGGCCCCGACGGCTGCTATGCATGTGCCCTTCCCGGGATCACCAGGGCCCTTTGACCGGATGCTCCCCGTTTATTCTCGCGGCGAGGGCGGAACCGATGGCCAATCGGAAGAACCACTATGAGGCGGCGTTCGAAGCATATCTCCGCGATGCGCATATCCCTTATGTGGCCGTGGACGAGGCTCGCCGCAGCCTCCTCGGAGATGGGTGTTCCCTCAAGAGTCTCGATTTCATCGTTTCCTCGAACCGGGGGATCACTTGGCTCGTCGATGTCAAGGGCCGGAGATTTCCCTCCGGCCGCTCCGGAAAGCAGTATTGGAAGAACTGGTCCACCGAGGACGACCTGA
Source organism: uncultured Planctomycetaceae bacterium (assembly GCA_964520785.1). GTDB lineage: Bacteria > Planctomycetota > Planctomycetia > Pirellulales > Thermoguttaceae > CAZFQG01. Next base: position 28,453 of record CAZFQG010000058.1, read on the forward strand.
AGAGCCTTGCCCAATGGGAGGCTCTTTTTGGAAAGCGATTCGTCGGGCTATACTTGTTCGCGTACGAGATCGTGGGGGAGAAGTCCCCTCTCCCACAGGACCAGATATTCCCCTACCGGGACTCCCTTTACGCCTTCGTGGCCACGACCTTGGCCGAGTACCGGAAGGCGGCGCGTCCGATCTCCTCGCGTTGGGGAACCGTCTGTGTCAGCGCGACGGCCTTCCGCCGGCTCGCACGGCCGGCCGACGAATTGTTCCGCGAATGCGGATTTGACCCACTGACCCGCTCGCCGGTGGCTAGTTTCCCGGATGAACCGACGTAACGGAGGGAACCGGAATGAAGAAACAGGAATGGAATTGAACCCGATAGAACGCGTTCCGGTCCGTGCGGATCGAAACACATTACAACCGACCAGGAGAAACATGGCAATGAAACGTCCGTCGCGTAGAGACTTTCTCAAGGGAACGCTCGCGGGTTCCGCCGCCGGCGTCCTCGGAATATCCGAACTAACTCTCCTTGCCCAAGAGGCATCCCGAAACGTGAAAATCACTTCTCCGGCCGACGGAGCGGTAGTCTGTCATAAACATGGCGAGGAAGGCCCCGACTCATTAACCATCCGGGTCGAAGGGAACGCCCCCGAGGGAGCGTTAGTCGTGGTCTCCGGCAGGCCGGCGCGCCGCGAAGGAGCGGTATTCACCGCCGAGGTTGAAATCCGCGAACGCACATCCCAAATCACCGCCGCCTGCCGAGACACCGCCGGGCGAGAATCGTCCGACTCGGTCCGCATCGTCTGGGACAAGAAATCCACGCCCCGCTACCGGATGGCGATCGACGACAACGGGTACTTCCTGCGTGATATCGTCCAAAACAACTACAAGTCACTTTTCGACTGCCCCTACTTGAAGATGCTTCGCGACCTTAACCGGAAGTACCATAGCACCTTCGTGCTCAATTGCTTCTACGCCCTGGAGGACGGATTCGCGATCACCGAGTTCCCCGAGAAATACAAAGGGGAATGGAAAGACAACGGGGATTGGCTGAAGCTGGCCTTCCACTCGTATTCGGAGTTTCCCGCGCGTCCCTACCAGGACGCGCCTCCGGAAAAGCTCATGGCGGACTGGGATTTGCTGGTCGAGCAACTCATCCGCGTCGGCGGAGAAGAAGCCTATTCTCCGACGACCGTAATCCACTGGGGAATGGCGCCGGTGACCTCATTCAAACCGCTTGCGGCCAAGGGAGTCCGGACGCTCAGCGGCTATTTCCGCCCCGACGCCACCGGGAAGTACGACGTCAACTACTGCATGGACGACGCGACTTCGAAATACATCTTCGAAAATGACCGGTGGCACGACTTCGACAGCGGGATCACGTTTTCGAGAATCGACCTCGTCGTCAACAACACGCCACTGGAGGATATCATCCCCTCCCTCCAGGCGGTCCGAGCCGACTCCCGACTGAACGAAGTGATCGATCTGCTCACCCACGAACAGTATTTCTGGCCTTTTTACAAGGCTTACCTCCCGGACCATCCGCGACGCATGGACGCGGCGCTCCGCTGGGTAACGGAACACGGCTATGAACCGGTCTGGCTGCACGAAGGTCTGCTCGGAAACGCGACCTAGCCGATTGAACCGAAATCCGACGCCGCGCCCGAGTGAGGCACTCCGACGCGTACTGCGCCGAGTCAATGGCAAACGGCAAATGGAAATCCGAAAAGGAGCGCATCGAATCACCATGGAAAAAACCGCCGTCGTCAGCGTCGTGCTTTCCGGCGAGGCCGTTCGCGACCATATCGAAAACGGATCTCTGGAAGAAGTCTGGCGCCGGATCGGCTCCCGGCTCGCCGCCGAGAACCAGGCCGGCATGCGGATTGGTCGCAGAACGGTCGTCCTTGGGCCGAAGCTCTGGGATTCCTCCCGAGGGTGTCTCGAAGCCGGATTCGAGGTGATCCCCGCGCGCAACGAAGACTACCGCGCGGCGGTGGAGATATTGCGCGGTGCATTTGACCGGGAGTTCGACGAAATCGCGTTCGTGCTCGACGGCGATCCGATCCCACTTCTTCAATGCATGCCGCAAGGAGTCCGCAAGACCTGGATCCGGAAGATGGACGACGAGCGGATCGCGGAAATCCGCTGTTGGTGCGATGCCGTCGTCGATTTGCCGGCCCTCGAAGGCCCTCCCGACGCACCATGCTCGATCCCAAGCCGATCGCCGGAGCCGAGCCGCGAATCGAGGGAAGCCGTCGTCGCGGAGTTGGAAACGATCTTGACGGCCGAGGGATTCCGCGTCGAGTTCGATCGCCTTCGGCGCCTCCTGTCCCGGACGTTTCCCCGACTTCCGACCCGGCTCGACGAGTTCCGTCGTGAAATACTGTCCATCCTTCCGGATCACGTCCGGTACATTCCGGGCGAGGAGGGAGGAACTCTCATCCACGAAAGAGACCCTTCGTTCAAGCCCGTTCCGGTCGGCGAGGCGGTCCAGCGGCTGACGCTGGGGGCGTCCAAAGAGCCGATTCCAGCCGAGTCGGATGAAACCGGCGATGCGCCGCGCCGTGTTTGTATGGAGGAGATTCCGCCGCAGGCCGAGTTGCTCGCGGCGCAGTTGCGCTGGATGAAGCAGCGAGCCTCGCTGGCCGGAGAAGTGGGTGTCGATGCGACGTCGCTGTCGGAGAAGGACGAGGAATTCAAGCGCCGCGGCAAGGAGATCGGCGTGTTTCTCTGGCCCATCTGGCACGAATTGCCGGACGACGCGTTCGTGCCGTTGTCCGAGTGTTACCGTGCCTTGGCGGAGGGATTCTCCTTCTTG
>CAZFQG010000059.1:0-31245 GCA_964520785.1 uncultured Planctomycetaceae bacterium
GATAACGCTTCCTCCGAGTATAACCGGCGGGGGAGGCGGGATGCAACCGTTGGACAATGGGAGATCGCGGGTTTTTCTAGAAATTGCCACCTTAGACTGCTACAATCTACCCCATATAGGTGTATCACAGGGGGCGCCGGCCTGGAAAAACTTACAGACACCCAGAGGAACGAAGGCGAGGGGCTTCTGTTTCGGCGGCAGCGGCCGCGACGACGTCGGGGTTCTTCATCCGGCGGCGTCCGGGTGAGCTATTCTAGCGAAGAGCACTTCGCCTGCCTTCGAAGGGCCCAATCCCTTCCACCCATCCAACCCAACCGGCCGAGAGCCCTCCAAGACATGGAAGCCAACCGTTCCTCGCGTACCCGCTCGGGGAAGCGCGAAAAAGCCACCGAATGACCACGGTTTTTGTCATCACCGCGATTGCCGCCCTGGTTTGGGGTCTGGTCTTCTTTCTGCACGCCGGGCTTCTCGGGACGGCGACGGCGGTTCTGCTGACCGGGAGCGTCTTCGGCTACGAGTTCTTCCACGTCCGGATGAGTCCGATGCCGGTGACGGTGGATCGGCTATTATTCGCGGTGATGGCGGGTCAGTACCTCGTCTGGCGGCGGTGGGGCCTGACCGATCCGAAGCCGATGACCCGCGCCGACTGGACGCTGTTGGTCTTCCTCGGTTGGGTGTTTCTCCGCGCCGTCACCCCCGGCAACGAGCTACCGGCCCTACCGCGATTCGTTTTGTGCCATTTCATGCCGCTGGGCGTGTATTGGGTCGTCCGGCAAACGCGTTTGACAAAGCGGGCGGATCGAGCGGTGCTCGTTACGTTCGTGGTGCTGGCGGTCTATCTTTGCCTCACCGCGATCGCGGAGTACCTTCAACTCTGGTGGATGGTTTACCCCAGACACATCTACACCGCCGAGAATACCGAATTCTTGGGCCGCGCCCGCGGCCCGTTTCTCAATCCGGTGTCGAACGGGATCGCGATCGGCTTCGGCTGGCTGTGCGCGTTGCCGCTTTGGTTCCGCGCGGACTTCCGGCGGCGCGTCATTCTGGGGATGCTGATGCCGTTGTTCGCGGTGGGGATTCTTCTGACGCTGACGCGGTGCGTATGGCTGGGGGCGCTGGGGGCGCTATTCGTGCTTTTGTTGATGCTCCTTCCGGGCCGTCGGCAACTGGGGTTGATCGTCGTGACCGGGTTTCTCGGCCTGGTCGTTCTTCTTACGCAGTGGGAGCGTCTCATGACGTTCAAGCGGGACGTGCATCTCAGCGCGGAGGAGGCCGCGCGTTCCGTCGAACTGCGCCCCCTTCTGGCGGTTCTGGCGTGGAAGGTCTTTCTCGACCATCCGGTCGCCGGCTGCGGCCTGTGCCAGTACGACGCGGTGGCGCGCTACTACGCGTTCGACCGGAAGACGGGCCTCCCACTGGAACAGGCGAGAACGTTCACCCAGCACAACGTATTCCTTTCCCTTCTGACGGAGACCGGAATCATCGGCATGAGCCTGTTCGTCGCGGTCCTCTGGCTCTGGTTTCGCGAAGGGTGGAAGCTGTGGTACGATAAGCGAAAGCCGCCATGGATGCGCCGGCACGGCATGCTCCTGATCGGGATGCTCGTCATGTACGTCGTCAACGGGATGTTCCACGACCTGAGCCAGATCATGACGGCGAACACCTACCTGTTCTATGCCGCGGGCCTGGCGATGAACCGGCGTCTCGTTCGCGCGCCGGCAAGTACTCCGCGCGAGTGAGGAGACGACTCCCCGTGGAATCGCGCGAAAGCGGCGGAAGAACGCGGCGAGAACGGCCCCGACCCGTCCCCCCCAAACGACTCATGAAACGGCTCGAGCAAGTCCTCCTGATCCTCTTCGGCATCATCGCCGTCGCGGCCGGACTATACCTGTGGCACGGCCTCGGCCCCGATTTCGGCATGGGAGAGTCGCGAGGCCGCGTCAGCCGGTCGGCGATGATCGTCTCCCTGGGGCTTCTCGCCGCGGCGATCGGCCTTGAACTGCCGTTCTTTCGCGGAGTCTGAACCGTCGCTCGCCGACGAACGGCGGCCCGGGACGTCCAAAGAGGGCTTCCCGGGGCCGGGTACAAGGCCCGCCCTACGGGGTGTCGACTTGGGCGAGGATGCGTTCGACGACGTCGTCGTGGGTGTCCGCTTCATTGACCGGGATGAAGCGGCACTCGTCGAGACCGCGGAACCAGGTGAGTTGCCGTTTGGCGAAGCGCCGGGTATTCCGTTTGATCGCCTCGACCATTTCAAAGCGCGTCGTCCCGCGTTGAAGATGCTCGACCACCTCGCGGTACCCGACCGCCTGCAGGGCCGTCCGCCCCGGGGGCCGCGGACCCGCCAATAGGCGTCGAACCTCCTCGACGAGCCCGGCGGCGAGCATCTCTTCCACGCGGCGGTCGATCCGGCGATAGAGGGCGTCCCGGTTCCAATCGAGAACGAAAACCCGACACGCGTCGCGCGGCCGCGCGGTTTCGAACTGTCTTTGCAGCGCGCTGATGGGGCGGCCCGTCTTTTCGAAGACCTCGATCGCGCGGATGAGCCGCCGCGCGTCGTTGGGGTGCAGCCTCGCGGCGGACTCGGGGTCCGTTTCCTTCAGCCGCTCGTACAAGAAAAGACCGCTCGCCGAAGCGGCCTCCTCCATCAAGCGATTTCGGAGGTCCCAATCGGCGGGCGGTCCGTCAAAAACTCCTCGTAAAAGGGCCTTGAGGTAAAGCGGCGTACCGCCGACGAACAGAGCCGTTTTGCCTTCGGCTTCCATCCGCCGGACCCGTTCGGCCGCCGCGTCCAAATAGTCCGCCAAACTGAACGGATCGCACGGGTCGGCGATATCGATCAAATGATGCGCGACCCCGCCGCGATCCGTTTCGGTCGGTTTCGCCGTTCCGACATCCATGCCGCGGTAAACGGCCATGGAGTCCATCGACAGGATTTCACCGCCGACGCGACCGGCCAGCACGACGCCGATGGATGTCTTTCCCGATGCGGTCGGTCCGCTGAGGAACCAGCACTCCGTCGCGAAATCGGGTCGCATCAACTCGGCGCCGTGCAGGCAAAAGGAAAAAACGAAACCCTCTACGAGCGGGCCGTTGGCCCGCGCAAACAACAACTCTCAAGTTACGACGATGATTATTCCTCGAAGTCCTCGGAATACTCAAGATAATCGCGGAAGCCCAGCCGGGCGTCTCGTTCCTCCTTCGCCTTGAAACGTCCCTTCGCGTTACCGCGATAACGTTGTCCTCCGGATGCAAGACCGCGAAGGTTGATTCTTCGCTTGCCGGCGGCTTTGCGACGTCGTCCCATGATTGACCCTCCAACTTAGATACAAGGGTTGGTAAAATGAGTAGGAATCAAGCCGGCGAGTCGAGAGGGAAGCGAGGCTCCCATCAACCGCGACACGAACGGCCTGAAACGGAATCCATCGGATCGACTGAGGGTTGTCGAGGGCGTCCCTCTCAAACCCATGTCCATTGTGCCATAAACGGCACCGGAAAAAAAGGCGACTTCGTGACTACTCGACCAAAAAACACCCTAAAACTTTTGGCCTCGGTCATTGAAGACCGCAAAATCCGAAAACCGGACCACTCGTACACCGTCACACTTTTCCAAAGCGGAACGGACGCGATCGGGGCCAAAGTGACCGAGGAGGCGGCCGAGTTGGTTGAAGCCGCTATTAATCATGACGAAGACAAAACGCCCCTGGTTCGCGAGGCGGCGGATTTATTTTACCATCTTCTCGTCCTTCTCACCCATTGCGGGGTTTCACTCCAGCAGGTGGAGGCGGAATTAGCCCGGCGGTTTGGGAGCAGCGGCCTCGAAGAGAAGGCGAATCGCCCGCAGCCACCTCAGAGATAGCAATCAAACCGCCCATCCTTGGGGAAACTCGCGCTTTGCCCCATAAACGTGAGGGGGTTCCTGATCACTACTTTGTGAATCGTTTCCCTTGAATGGCCCCGCCGGAGCATCTCCTGCATGAAACGCGCGACCGCCAGCGGATCCGAAGGGCCCCAATCGGCCGAGGAATTCACCAGAATCCGCTCCGGCCCGTACATTTCGACCATGTCTACCGCCCGAGACGGAGTCGCCTTGGTCGTCGGATAGAGGGTGATTCCGGCCCAGTACCCCCCCTCCAGCGCCATTCGAATCGTGTGTTCCTCGCAATGGTCGATGCAGATCCGCGTCGGGTCGGCCTCCGAATAACCTCGCAAGAGATGGAGAATCATCCGTGTCCCCCTGAGCTTATCCTGCAAGTGGGGGGTATGAAATAGCATCTGTTCCCGGCGTCTCATGGCCAGATCGACCAAAGCGGTGAGGGTCGCGAGCTCGTTGTTCGTATTCTTGTGCAGTCCGATCTCGCCGATTCCCAGGACACTTGGGCGATCCAGGAACTCCGGCAGGACGGCAATCACCTCCTTCGCGAAGCCGACATCCTCCGCCTCTTTCGCGTTGATGCCCATCCAACAGAAATGAGCGATGCCGTATTTGGCCGTCCGGGTCGGCTCCCATTCGGTCAGTTGACGGAAGTAATCGTAGAAGCTGTTGACCCCGCTGCGGTCGTATCCCATCCAGAAGGCGGGCTCTCCCACGAGAAAACAGCCCATCCCGGCCATTCTTTCCAGATCGTCCGTGGTCCGCGAGGCAATGTGAATATGGGGGTCGACAAAGTGCATGGCACGCTCCCTCGTTTCGGTTCAAGAATCCTCCGGCTATGGTATGGGATGGCTGTTCCCCTGTAAAGAGCCCCGGCCCGGCATCTTAGCAACGGGCCGGTTTTCGGGTCTGCGCGGCGTTCTATCGGCCTCTCGTTTCGCGAATTCGGTCTATGCCCGGCGTGCTTCGGCACGAGACTCGAGCAAAGGGGCGACTCGCCCGGCCACCAGTCGTCGGGCGGTCGGCAGGATTTCGGCGAAATCGGCGCCCAGCGGCGGCAGTCCGACGCGTCGCATGATCTGGCCGAGGCGGGGCATCAGCCGCTCGTCATCGGCGTAGTCACAGAGAAACCGTTCGCGGGGAATCGCTTGGAGCATGGCCGCAAGGCGGCGGGTCCGCCGGGGCGCCATCCGATTGACGGCCGCCTCGACGGCCACCGCGTCGACGTCGGCCAGAAGCCGGTGGTACGCGGAGAGTTCCTCGGGAAATTCCTGGATCAATGCCGCGTCGAGCAGGATTTCGACCAGGAGATGCCCCAGAAATGCCGCCTGCATGCCGCCTTCGCCGGCAAGGGCATCCCGCGCCAGGGCGGTGAGTTCGAGCGAGGTCTCGGCGAAGGCCCGCGTCTCGTGAAACGCCGCGTCGTCGAGAAGATGCTGCATTACTCCTTGCGCGACTTCGCACAGAAGCGGATCGGACGCGTTTTGAAACGGCAGGACGTGCTTTGACCTGAGACGGACCTTCCGATCGACGACCGAGAGCATATCCGGGACGGCCGTCGCGGCCGCGAAATAGGGACGATCCAAAAAGGGCAGGGCGTGGGCGAAGTAGTTCATGCGTCGCGGGAATCACGGCCTGGCAAGCTGACCGAACAGGCGGAACAGATAGAGCGCCAGGCACGACACCAGAAGTGCGGCGACGAACAGGACGATTCCCCAAACGACGAATTGGGACGGAGTAAGTCTTTTTTCGGCGTCGGCGGAATCGCCCTCGAACGGAGCGAACGCTTCCGGGGCGTTCCAATACGGCTGGCCCGATTCGTCCGTCTTCTCCGCGTCCGCTCGAAGCGATTCCTCGTGGGCTCTCAAGATGTCGGCGGCCCTTTCCAAATCCTCTTCGGCGACCAAGACCCGGACGGACCCCAGACTGCCGACTTGAGCGCCCCAAATACCACCCGCTTCCTCGGAAATCCTACACCGGACGCCGGCGTTTTCGAGTATGGTTTCGATCGCGGCGGCCTCGCCGATGGTACAGAACGTCTTGAGACACTGCGGATCATGCATGGTTCGGGCTCTCGACTCGCGCAGGGGGGGGCCGGCGGCGTTTCTATCAATGCGGTACTCCCTATGATATACTGGGATTGAAGAATCGGCAATCCGACCCGAGAACCGCGCCGTCATTCGCGGTTTTCGTCGCCGCGTCCACCCCCCCCCAACGTCCCCGAGGAGTCGTCCCGATGCGTTTGAGTATTCGTACCGCCGCCTTTTGCTGTCTTCTACTCGCCGCGGCTTCCTCCGCGGCCGCCGGCGAAAGCAAAACCGTTCTCGACTTCGGCGCTTTAGGGGACGCGACGGCCGACGATTCCGCCGCCGTTCAGCGAGCCGTCGACGCGAAGACCGGGGACGTAATTCTGCCGAGGGGCGTATATCGGTTCACGAAGACGGTCGTCGTCGATTTGGACAAGGTGGGGCCGACGTCTTTCCAAGGAACCGGCGCCGCGACGATCCTCATGGAGGGGCCGGGGCCGGCGATCCGGTTGATTGGTACCCACGAAGGAACCGCTTCTCCGGAGACGGTCAAGGACAACGTCTGGAACAACCAGCGGATGCCGAGCGTCGACGGATTGGAAATCGTGGGGGCTCACCCCGAGGCGGTGGGCATCGAGGCGAGCAAGACGATGAAACTCGTCCTCACACGGTTGACGGTCCGCAAGGCGCTCCACGGCGTCGTCCTCGCCCGGCGGAACCGCAACGTGATCGTCTCGAATTGCCATTTCTACGAGAACGCCGGCATCGGACTCTATCTCGACGACGTTGATTTGCATCAGATCAACGTTACCGGTTCGCATATCAGTTACAACGGAGGCGGAGGAATCGTCGTCCGTGACGGAAATGTTCGGAATCTGCACGTCGCGGGATGCGACATCGAGGGAAACATGGCGCAGGGCGGCCCCCCGACGGCGAACGTTCTGATCGACTCCAGCGGAAAGGGAGCCGGCACGGCCGAGGTCGCGATCACCGGATGCACGATTCAGCACACGGCCGGCGCACCCGATTCCGCCAATATCCGTTACATCGGCGCCGACGACGCAGACCGTCGCTGGGGCTTCGTCACGATCAGCGGCAACGTTCTCAGTGACGCGCAGGTGAACGTCGATCTTATCAAGGCACACAGCGTCGTCGTTACGGGGAACACGATGTGGAAGGGCCAACAGGGGTCGATCCGCGCGGTCGACTGCGAGGGGCTGTTGCTCGCGCAGAACATCATCGCGCGGAATCCGAATTACAGGGACCGGACCTCTAAAAACCGCGTGTACCTCAAAGGCTGCAGGGATTGTACCCTCGCCGGGCTGCAGATCCACGACGTGTTCAACGCCGAGGCGGCCATCGTCCTGGAGGACTGTCGCGGAATCAACGTCGGCCATTGCACGCTCGTCGACTGCAAATCGCCCGGGATTCTGGCGAAAAACCTCACCGGCAGCCGCGTTCACGGCTGCCTGATTCGCAAGGCGGCCGACGCGCAGCGGTCTTGGACAGCGATCGTCATCGAGGGAGGATCGGACAATCGGATCGAAGAATAGAGTAAACCGGCGGAGCCGTTCTCGAATGACGATACCCCCACTCCACGATCAGGGGCGATTGATTGTTTAATTCCCTGGCAAGAATACACGGAGCTGGAAAAAAATGAGATTCTCACCGATAGCCGTCCTGCTCGCGGGCATCCTTCCCGCGGTCGGAGTTTTCGCCGAGCCGCCGTGGAAGACGAACGTTCCCATCGCGGAGGTGGCGCGGGAGTTGTACGCGAAGCATCCCAAGCCGAAAACGGCGATTACTACCAGCGTCGACTATGTCGGACCGGCGTTCGAAATGAAAGAGGTCCGGATGTGGCAGGCGATAAGCGACACGCCGGAGAAGCCGGTTTGCCGCTATTCGTCCGACAACGGCGAGAACTGGAGCGACTTCGAGCCGCAGGAGGAGGTGGTTTCGTACCATGAGGGAAAGGAAATCATCTGGTGTCCCGGACCGACCCTCTTCGACCCGGCCAGCGGCGCCCTCGTTGGCGTCTGGCTGCGACAGACGCGTCTGGGGGGCAATCAGTTCCGCAACCATTGTTTTTGCCGCCTTTCGCGAGATGGCGCTCGAACCTGGAGCGAACCCCGGCTGATGCGGTACGAGGAGGGGGCGGACTTCGATCCCGCGAACCCGCTCGACCCGGCTTTTTTGGAGCATAATCAGGCCTATTTCGGCCAAAACCTGATCAAGCGGCGCGACGGGGCGCTGGTCTTTTCCGTCACGACGGCGAACATCCCGGCGGATGCGCCCGATCCGAATCCGCGGAAGATCGAGGCCTTCTACGTTCCGGTGGACTGCCGGTCGATCGGCGGGGTCAACTTCGTCGGCACGTGGAACGCGGGCGCACAGAGCTACGAATGGAGGGCCGGGAACGTCGTCTGGGTGCCGCGGCACGTATCTTCCCGAGGGCTGATGGAGCCGGCGGTCGCCGAATTGGGTGATAGGCGGGTTCTCACCGTGTGGCGGTGCTCGAACCAGAATCTGGACCGTTCCGAACAACCGGGACGCAAGAGGTACGCGATCTCGACCGACGGCGGTCTTACCATGGGCGAACCGGCCGAGTGGAAGTACGCCGACGGGACGTCGTTCTATTCGCCGTCGAGCCTCCACCGATTCGTGCGGCATAGCGTGACCGGCAGGCTGTATTGGGTCGGCAATATCAGCCCCGCCCCGTGCAGCGGGAACTCCCCCCGGTATCCGCTGATTATCGCGGAAGTGGACGAAATCAAGGCCGCACTGAAGAAAGACACCGTGACCGTCATCGACGACCGGCGCGAAGGAGACGGACCGGGAGTCCAGCTTTCCAACTTCTCGCTTTTCGAGAACCGAAAGACGCACGATCTGGAGATCTATCTCACACGGCTGGGAGAGGACGCGTCGAGCGTTTGGAACGCCGATGCGTACAAGTACACGATCAAGTTGAAATAACCGCTTTCCCCAATTCCCCAAGGACTTCCCCATGCACCGCCGCCAATTCCTCAGAAACACCACCCTTTCCGCGACCGCCGCCGGCCTGTTCGGCTTCGACCGGTTGGTTCGCGCCGATCAAGTCTCCTGGCCCGACTCCGGCGAAGACATCTCCGTCGACGTTTACCCCGCGACCGGGAAGGTGAAACGCAGCGGAGAGGGATCCATATGCGTCCTCGACGACGGGTCGCTTCTGTACGCGACGACCGAGTTCTTCGCCGCCGAAGACGCCGCCGACGCCCACATCATCGCGCGGCGCTCGGCCGATGGTGGAAAGACCTGGGAAGAGCCCCGGGAGCTTCAGAAAAACACCGGGAAGCTCAACGTGATGTCCGCTACGTTGCGGCGGTTGCCCAAGTGGAACGAGGCGAAACCGCCGATCGGCATGTTCTATCTCGAGAAGAACGCCCCGGACGATCTGAAGGTGCTGCTCCGCGTTTCCCAGGACGAGTGCCGCTCTTTCGGCGAGCCGATCCGGGTATCGACGATCGGCGGGTATCACGTGATGAACAACGACCGGGTCACCGTGCTTAAGGACGGACGGCTCCTGGCACCGGTGGCGTCCTCGCCGAATCATATCCGGGTGAATTACTTCCAGTCTTTCTGTTTTCTCTCCGACGACGGAGGCCGGACGTGGCGGGTAAGCAAAAACAAGGTCGATTACGCCAAGCGCGGCGCGATGGAACCGGAGGTCATCGAACTGAGGGATGGGACGGTGCTGATGATCATCCGAACGCAACTCGGTCACATCGCCGCCGCGACGAGCGCCGACGGCGGCGAGACCTGGAGCGAGGCGAAGTCATTCGGCGTTCGCGCGCCGGAGGCCCCGGCCACGTTGCGGCGGATTCCGACGACCGGGGACCTCCTCCTGCTGTGGAATGACAACTACGTCGAGGGGGCCGGACACGGCGGAAGGCGCACCCCGCTGAATTCGGCCGTTTCGTCCGACGAAGGGAAAACCTGGAAGCACCAGCGGGTCCTGGAAGATGATCCCAGCGGCAGTTTCTGCTATATGAGCCTCATCTTCCACGAAGGCCGGGCCGTCATGTCGTACTACGTCGGCGGCGGTTCGCGGTTCCGGTCACTGCCGATCGAGTGGTTCTACGGCGCCTGAACCTGCCGGTTCATGCCCGAGATGAAACGGGAATCCGCATCTCGGCCGGACGCGCTGCGCGGGTCGTGGAACCTTCCGGGGCACTTGGCACGATCCGCCCACTTGATTATCCTGGTTTATTGAAAAGCGTCTTTCACGTGTCCGGCGCCTCGGCCGCGTTTTGCGCGGGGGTTCGCGGTATAGCGTGACCCGGCCTTCGAGACGGCCGCGCGCCCATTCGCCGACGGAACAGGTTTTCACCCAATGAACACGATTCTCGCTTCGGTCCTCTGCCTGGCGATGAGCGCGGCAGGGGAAAAGACTTACGAATTATCGGTCTTCATCGAGGGTGACCTCCCGGCGTGCCGGGTTCCCATCGACCCGGAAATCGACTTCGCCGTCCCTATCGACGAGGCCGAAGCGCCGGGGTGCCTCGACCCGAATTCCATCGAAGTTCTCGACGCGGCGACGGGCGAGCCGGTGCCCTTCGCGCTTCACGAGGATTTCCGCTTGGGGGCCAAGGGGCGCGTCCAATGGGTCGTCGACGGGCGCGAGGAATCGCCGCGGCGAGAATTCATCATCCGTTTCAGGACGGCCGAATCGCGGCCCCCACTGCTACCGAGGGCCCGCGTTCCCCGGATCGGAAACGGGGATATCCTTCACTACAACGCGGGGACTCCCCGGCCGGTCACGCTGGCCTACCTTTCCGGCTTGATGGACATCACCGGCGACGGCGCCCGGGATATCGTGGGTGTCTGGAACTATTCACGCCGCTACGGAGAGCCCCGAAGCGGCGCCGTCTGCTACCCTCGCGTGGGTGGGGAGGATCACTTCACGTTCGGTCCGATGACGCGGCTGCGATTCGTGGACGAGGCCGATTCGACCGAATACAAGCACTTCGCGGCGATCTATCAGGAGTCGGCCTTCGTCGATCTGGACGGGGACGGTCTGGTCGACATCGTCTACTGCCCCTCGCGCGACGACCGCTGCTACTTCTTCAAAAACACCGGCCGCCGCGACGAGGGGGGAATGCCGGTCTTGGTCTCGGCCGGCGACTTCGGCAGGAGCACCAAGGACTGGCGGCCGTGTCGCTTCGTCGACTTAAGCGGCGACGGCGTTCTCGACCTGGTGGTCGGGAACCTCTACCTGAAGAATCTCAACCCCGACCAGTGGCCGGTGGAGTTCGCGGAGCCGGTGCCGATTTCAATCGGGCAGAACGCCGACTTCTTCGACGTCGATGGAGACGGCCTGCTCGACGCGGTCGGCTGCATCCAGTTCGGGATCGCCGGCGCCGAAGCGAACGAGGGGGATCGGATCGACCCGCCGGCGCTGGAGCCGGGGCTGGCCGGCGGACCGGTCGTCTGGCGAAAGAACCTCGGCGGCGATCCGCCCAAGTTCGACCGGCCGCGACGAGCCGAAGGACTGGACGCCTTTCGGGCCTCCAGCGTCGCCGCCGTTCGAGAGGGGGACGTTCGCGGCGTTCTGGTCGTCCATGGCGTTTTCCAGCATGTGACGTTCTTCGAGCACTACCGCGACGCCTCCAACCGGCCCTGTTTCCGGCGGTTCGGCCGCGCCGAATCACTCGAGGCGCCCATCGCCCTCTCCGATCAAGCGTGGCCGTATGTTTGCGACTGGGATGGCGACGGAGATAGCGATATTCTCGTCGGGTGCGGCTACGGATGGCCCCAAATCGTGCGAAACACCGGCACCGACGCCGAACCGGCCTACGCCGAGGCGGAGAAAATCTACGCGCGCGGCAGACCGATCCGCCTTGTCCGGAACGTGCTCTTGGGCGGAGACCACTGGCATGATATGGGCTATTCCTACCCGACGTTCGTCGACTGGGACGGCGATGGATTGAACGATCTGATGCTGCCGAACGAAACGAACCGAATCTACTGGTACAAGAACGAGGGAACGAAGCAGGCACCGGTCTTCGGTGAGCGCCGCCAGTTGCTCGTCGACGGCTATCCGGACGGGCCGGAACACCTGGCCGCCTCGGTGAAGGCGGCGGAGGAGCAGAATTCGGCCTATCCCCGGGAGAAGACCCGCCCCTTCTACTGGCGGGTGCAAGCCGCCTTCGCCGATTTCAACGGCGACGGGCTGATGGACCTCGTCACGGCCGACTGCGAACACCGCCGCGCGACCCTCTTCGTCCAATACCGCGACGGCGAGGGAAACCTCCGATTGAAAAAGGGGGAACCGCTTGCGCTTCCCGACGGCAGGCCGATTGACGAGAAGATGGTCGAAGGAATCGCCACCGGCTGGGGAGAATCCTACTCGGCGGTCGATTGGGACGGCGACGGCCTGATCGACCTCGTCTTCACCAAAAGCGGAATGCCTCCCGGAGGCTCGATCTTTCTCCTGCGGAATATCGGCACCAAGGAATCCCCCCGGTTCGACGCGCCCCGGGTAATGCGGTGCTTTGGGGTGCCCATCCAGGTGGCTGCCCACGGCCCGCACCCTTACGTGGGGGACGTCGACAATGACGGCAAGCCGGATATCCTCGCGGGCGTGGAATGGAGCGTCTACCCGTTCTTCGCCCACGCGGCGCTCGAGATGGAAAAACGACCGGAGTATCGCATCGAGTCGCGGCCTCGGCGCCCTTGACACCGCGACCCCCCTTCACGAGAATACGGGTCATGCCGCTCCGTGGGGAATCAACATTCACGATGGTTCCTGGAACCGTGACCGGTTACGAATTGGTTTTCTCGACGGAGATCCCGACCAGGACAAGAACGCTCATGGACCCCGACATCCCCTATCTCCTCCTTACCCCCGGCCCCTTGACCACCAGCCGGACCGTCAAGGAGGCGATGCTCGCCGACTACTGCACGTGGGACGACGACTACAATTCACTGATTACGCGAACGCGAAACCGGCTGGTCGACCTTTCCGGCGGCTCGCGCAAGGAGTACACGGCCGTTCTCATGCAAGGAAGCGGCACGTTCGCCGTCGAGGCGACGATCGGATCGGTCGTTCCCCCTCAGGGGAAGCTGCTCGTCGTGGACAACGGCGCCTACGGCGCGCGGATCACGAAAATCGCCGATTACTTGAAGATCGCCGCGCACGTCATCAGGCAGTCGGAGATCGAGGCGGCCGACCTGAACCGGATGGAGGAGGTCCTGAATACGGATCCGGCGATCACCCACATCGCGGTCGTCCATTGCGAGACGACGACCGGAATGCTCAACCCGGCGAAGGAAGTGGGCGATTTGGCGCGCCGGTACGGCAAGACCTACATTCTCGACGCGATGTCTTCCTTCGGCGGAATCCCCATGTCGATTCCGGACATCGGCGCCCACTACCTCGTCTCTTCGGCGAATAAGTGCATCCAGGGCGTCCCCGGCTTCGGCTTCATCATCTGCCACCGGCCCACGTTTGAGCCGACCAAGGGTTTTGCCAGGTCGTTGAGTCTGGATATCTACGACCAGTGGTACGAGATGGAACACAAGGGAGGCAAATGGCGGTTCACCTCCCCCACCCACGTCGTCCGCGCCTTCATCCAGGCCATGGATGAACTGGAGGCCGAAGGGGGCATTCCCGCCCGGCACGCGAGATACCGCGAGAACCAGCGCCTCTTAAGCGAAGGGATGCGCCGTATCGGCTTCAAGCCGCTCCTCGACGACGCCATCCAATCCCCCTTCATCACCGCCTTTCATTATCCCAAGGACCCCGGTTTCGCCTTCCTCCCCTTCTACGAAGCCATGAAAAAACGCCGCTTCGTCCTCTACCCCGGCAAAGTCAGCCACGCCGACACCTTCCGCGTCGGCACCATCGGTCAAGTCTTCCCGGAGGATATCGAGTTGCTGCTCAAAACGATTGAAGACGTCGTCGCCGAGACCGGATGGGAACTGTAATGCCCCTGCCGATCGGTACGATGGGAACCGCCCCGGGGACGCGAACGAACGCGAACGGAGGGGCGAGTCTGAAGTCGGCTCCGTCCGCCGGGCCGTTGAACGGACCACGTTGTCTGGAGGCGCCGTTGAACGGCGCTGATCGATGCCGGGCGCACCTCACTTCTTCAGCGCTTTGTTCACCTCGATGGAGCGTTTGTTGTTCTGGTAGTACCGCTGGATGTTCTGGCCTTGCTGCATCTGGATGGCGCGGTTCTGCTGGAAGACGTTTTCCAACAACTGCGCTTCCTGTTGCGCCCCGCCGCCGTATCCGCCCATGGCACCCATGCCGCCAGGCGTCTTAGCCGCCGCCGCGTTGGGCGCTTCGGGGACGACCGGCGTCGCTTGCAGAAGCTCCGTCTCGCCGCGGAAGAACGCGTAGCGGCCGGGGTCTTCAAAGGCGATGACGGTGCTTTTGCCCCGGACGCCCTCCGCGGTGAAGACTCCGCGGAGGTCGGTCTCGCCGGAGAAGAACTTCTCGTTGCCGGTACCGATGATCTTGACGTGGACGTCGCGGAGGAAGGCATCTTTCGCGGCGTCCTTCACCGTCGCGCGGACCCGTCCGGTCGCCGCCTCCTCGCGGACCTCCAAGCTAAGCGGGGAAAGCAGGGCCAAGCCGCCGGCGTGCAGATCGTCGCCGCGGCAGACGATGAGGTAGGCGCCTTCCTTTTCCAGAGGCAACGGCAGCTCGTGCGTCCGGTCGCGGTAGTCCTTCCCGTCGCCCAGCTTTACCGACTCCTGGTGGAAAGGGCGGATCCCGCTGAGGTTGATCTGCGCGACGCCGCCCAAGTTCCGGTTCAAGAGACTGTACTTCATCAGGTCGATGCGGTAAATCTTCACGTCGCACTCGGCGATGTTGCGGAAGTCGAGCGCCACCACGGGTTTTTCGCCCGGCTTGATGGCCGTCACCTCCGGGAGTGCAATCGCCTTGCGGAGGAAGTACTCGATCGCCTCCTTGGCGTCGACGAAGCGGTCCTCGACACGGCGGTATTCGCGGATCGCGTCCTCCGGCCGGCCCAGGCTATGGTAGACCTGGCCGAGAATGTAGACCGCCTGCCATTTGTTGGGGCAGTCGACCTCGCGGCCCGTGTTCTTGTCGACGCGTTTGGTCTCGTCGACCTTGCGGCACATGGCAATCGCCTTCTCGTGTTCGCCGGAGGCGAAGTGGCAGTAGCCGATCATATACCAGTACCCGTCGAGCAGTTCGCTCTTGGGATAGCGCGTCGCGTAGCGCTCGCACGCCTGGCGAGCCTCGTCGTACGCCTTGAGCTCCAAAAGCGCGCCGGCCGCGGAGAAGGCCGCCTGATCGGCCGCCGGATCGTCCGGATAGGCCGTCAGGAACCGTTGTAGCATCTGCCACGCGCGGCGGACGAGGTCCACGCGGGTTACCTTTGCCTCCTTGAGCTTCGGATCGTCCGCGGCGGTTTCCGCCTTCGTATAGACCCGTTGCGCGAGGGAGCAGACGGCTTCCGCCAGATAGGGCTCCGGCGGATAGGTCGCCAGCAGGCGGTTCATGACGTCCACGCTGCGGAGGAATTCCCCCTGCTCCTCGAGGAAACCGGCGACGCCGCTTTCACTGCCGAAGCTCGCCTCGACCGTGGCGCGGAAGACCAGATAACTCCGCTCGAACTCGCCCATGTCGTGGTAGGCCGCCCCCACCTTGACGATCTTCTCGAACGGAATCTCCGTCGACGGCCACTTCTCCTTGACGATCTCGAAGCATCGAACGATCTCTTCCGGCGGACCGAGTTCGAGATGGCAATCGAGCAGCATCGTGATCGTCTGCTGGTAGATCTCCGCCTGGAGCTGCCATTTCTCGGCCAGTTCCGCCAGATGCTTCACCGCTTCGGCGTGTTCCTTCTTCTCGAAGTAGTGCTTGCCCAGTTCGAAGAGTTCCCGCGGCGTGAGCCGGTACTCGTCCGCCGACTCCGCACCCGCCGGCAGGACGGCCAGCTTCGTTACCGGCCCGGTGCGCATCCGCTCCGGCCGGTGGGCATCCCGCAGGACCGGCGGCTCGATACGATACTCCCCCGGGAGTACTCCGCGAAGCCGGTAGCGGATCGGGCCGATCGACGCGTTGTTGCCGATGTAGAAGACGATCGCCTCGGGGGTAATCTCATACCGTTCGAACCCGCCGTGGACGGAACCCTCCACGACGGCCGTCCCGGCGGGGATCGGCTCCGTGAGGACGAGGTACTCGATCGATTCCCGGGGCGTCTCGGAACGGATCCCATGCCGCCATAACGACAGCTCCACCTCCGCCGATTTTCCCACCGGCAATTGCGTCAGCGGATTTCGGAACGTCGAGTACGAACCACTCAGGACATCGAAGCCCCGGCGGATCTCCTTGCCGTCCACCTCGAGCGGGGCCGGCTCGACCCACTTGCGGAAATCCCACGGAACGTCCGCGCTCTTGAGTTCCTCGGCCGGGACGAATCCACCGAGGATGCACTGGTAGGTGTACTCCCCGCGCCCGGTGAGGGTGAAGGTGACGCGCTGCTTCCCTTCGACGAGGCATTCCGGGGGAACCGCAATCGACCGCGAGAGGGTGTCGGCGTCTACTTCGAGCGTCGTCACCGGTTTGTCGTTGACGGCGATCGCCAGCGTGTACTTCTCCGCGGCGAACTGCTTTTTGCCGAACCACTCACACAGCGCCATCGCGGCGGGACCGGTGGCCTTATCCGGCGTCCACCGGTGGCCGGTCCGCTTCGCCAACAGGTCGGTCATCAGGGACGGGATCCGCGGCTCGCCCGGGTCGGCCTCCATCGCGGCCAGCGCGCACAGGGCGTCGATCTCTACGTCGGATGCGTTCCACGGCAGGCAGCCGCGGCGCGGTTTCGCGTCGGCCTTGCCGAGCGAATCGAGCAGTTCCTTGGCGGTCTCCTTGCGGTCCATTTCCGCGAAGACCAGCGCCAAGTGGACCAGCGCCGCCCTGGAGAGGGATGCACGGTCGCGGTGAATCCGGTTCGCCAGGGCGAAGTCGGGTTGGCCTCCGGCGGTCAGGGCGTGCAGGAGGACCGCCTTGCTCTCGTAGTCCTCGTTCGCGGTTTGCGCGATGGCTCCCGTCAAGTAGGCCGCCGCCTTGGCCAGCGCGTCGTCCGGAACGCGGTAGCCTTGCCGTGCCGCCAGGCTCAGCGCCCAGAACCCTCGCGCGGTCGCCAGCGGATTGCTCGCCGCCGCGCGGCCGGACCAGCTCCAACCGCCGTCGTCGTTCTGCGACGAGACGAACAGCCCGATGCCGGCACGGATCCGCCCGTCGAGCGATTGCACGACGGGGCTTCCGGCGTCGCGCGAGTCGGCCGCCATCTTCGAAAGGGCCAAGGCCGCCATCAGGTCGCTGGAGGAGGTCTCCAGCCCCGAGGCCATCCGGCCGGCGTCCACCTGGCACAGCGGGGCGGGCGCCGAGACGATGTCGTAGAGCGTCCGCCGGACCGAGGGCCCGACGAGAATCTCCAGCGACGGCTTCCGGAGCGTCATGTCCTTCGGGGCCTCGACCCAGGCGGTCGCGTCGGCGGAGGCGGTTCCTCCGGCGGCGGCGAAGACCTCCAGCCCGTAGGGCCGAACCGGGACACTCCGGCGCGTGACGTCGCTTAAGGCAGTACCCTTCTCGTCCGTGGCGGAAACGGCCATTTCAAACACCGCCTCGGCCCGATCGCCAAGGGATTCCTTCTCTTCATCGAAGGCGACCTCGAACTCCACGGTTTGGGGAGAGGGTGTCTTGGGATCGACCGTCTTCGTCAGCGTCACGGTCTTTTCGCCGAGGGCCGCCTTCAGGACGACGTCGACCGCGGTTGCCTGGATGTCGTCATAATGGACCTCGACCGGAACGCGGACCTTGTCCCCGCGGACCAGCCCGCTCGGCAGGGTCATCTGGCCGAAGAGCCGCTTCTTCGCCTGGAAGGCCTCTTCCTGCTCTCCGGCGAGGGTGTCCTGGGAGATGCCCTTGGCCACGAGCCGCCAGGCGGTCGAGCGCTGGGGCATGATGAAGCGGACCGTCGCCTTGCCGTTTTCGTCGGTGACGACCGTCGGGTTCCAGTAGCCCGTCTCGTGGGAATCGGCTTGGGGCAACAGGACGCTGCCGGATTCCTGCAACGCGCGGATGAGTTCTTCCGTCTCCGGCGCGTCGGGCCGTTCATCCAGGCGGAAATTCTGCATTACGCCGTTGCGATCCAGAGCGACGACGCTGCGTCGGTTCTCCCCGGCCAGTCCCTTGAGACTGGACTCGCTGGCGCCGAGGTAAAATTCGCCGTCCGCCTGCCGGACCGCGTCGGCCGCGCGGACCTCTCCCCTCGCGAAGCCGACGGAGAAGCCGAGACTTCCGCCGTCCTCCTTGAAATCCGATTGCCGCGAGCGTGATTCCCCCCGTTCGCCGGAAGCCGGCCTCCCCGCGACGGCCCCCATGCGTTCACCGGAAAGTTTGTCAGCCAGCTCCACGGCCCGGCCGAGCGCCTTTTGCTTTTCTTCCATTTGTGGCGCAGCCATTGGAGCGGCCGTTTGGGACATCGGCTCGTTGGCCGCTTGGGGGACCGCGGGACCGCCGGCGGGCATGAACGGTGCGTCCAGGTCCGCCGAATACGCCTCTCCTTCGAGAGGTATTACGCGGCTCTCTTCATCCGCCTCCCGAACGGCCAGGCGTTCGCGTTCTTCGAGGACCGTCTCGGCGATTCGCGCCGTGCCGGGGTGATACGCGAAAACGATGCTCGATTCGGTTCTCACGGTCGACTCCCGCCGCGGCCCGCGGAAGAACTCCTGGATTGCCGGCAGGGCGGAAGGGAATCGGTCCAGCAGTGATTGTTCCACCATGGCCAGGCTCAGTTCGGCGGCCACCGGCTTGCCTTGCGGATCGGTCGCCGTGACCGTCACTTCCAGCTCGTCCCCGGGTCGAATCAACCCGGCGTTTCCCTCGGCAACCGGCTTCGTTTCGAGTTTTACCACCAACTCACGGCGGACGTCGAAGGGGCTGGAGGCGGTATGGAACCGCTTGGCGTCCTTCTCCTTGGCGTCGGTCATGACCGCCACGGCGAGGTCGAAGTTCGGGGCGAGTTTCGCATCGATGGGAATTTCCAGGACATTTTCCCCTTGTTTGAGTTCTTCCAAACGGTAGTCGAGAATCCGCGCCCCCTGATAAGCGACCAGGGCCAGCGCCGGCGCCTCGCGCCACAGGAGCTTCACCCGGGCCGTCTCGCCCACCTTATAGTTGTGGCGGTCGGCCAGAATCCGCAGCCGCACGGCGTCCTTTTCGCCGGAGATCGTCACGGTCCGCTCGGCGGAGATGGGGTTGCCGAAGCGATCCGTTCCCACGGCGCGGAGGACGTATTCGCCTCCTTTTTCAAGCACCAGCGTCTGGGCCGCCTCGCCGGTCTTCTCGTCCGTCGTCAAGTCGTGCGACGCGATCAAGCGTTCCCCCCGTCTACCTCCGATGTCGGTCCGCTCGAAGACCTTCACGTCCAACTTCCTGCCGAGAGGGTCCCCCTTGGCATCTTTCGTCTTGAGTGTCAGGTCGAACGACTCGCCGCTGACATACACGTCACGGACCGTCTCCATCGCGATGGAGAACCCCTGCAGCGCGATGATGAACGCCTTCTGATACTCCCGGTTTCTCAGCGGGAGGACCACGCTCAGATTGGCCGCGACGCCTTCGCTGAACTCGCGGGTTTCCAGTTTGAACGGCACCTCTCCCTTCTCGTTCGTCTTGGCCGTAGTCCACCGCCCGTCCGCCAGCCGGTAGCGGACCTCCTCTCCGGCAAGCGGGCCGCCGTGATAGTAGGTGGCGAGGATCGTCCCCTCGATCGTCTCCCCGCGGTGGTATATCCAGCGGGGCGTTTCGATGTCGATCCGCACCGGCTCCGGGACGTATTCAACGACGCGGAACCCCCCCTGGAAAGCCTCTTCCAGCAAGTCGCGGAGGACCATCCGGTAATTCCCCTGCGGGCTCGTCGGAGGGAGAACGAAATGGGTGGCGAATCCGCCGAACGCGTCCATCACGACCGACTCCTCCACGAGAAGTCGATTCCGCGGATCGAAAACCGCCAGTTCGTACTGCTTACCCTCCTCGATCTTCAATGCGTCGTTCTCCGCCGCGCGAACCCAACCGCGGACGTGAACGAGTTGCCCCGCGCGGTACGCGGGCCGGTCGGTGAAGAGATAACCCTTGTCGGTCACCCCTTGCGCCGGGGCGACTCCCTGGAGGCCGACGACGTTCGAGGCCGTATGCCCCTCGGCAAAGGCAAAGACGCGGATGTCGCCGGCCGCCTTGAGTTCTTCGAACGAACCCCGGAAGACGCCGTCCTCGCCGGTCGTCCCTTCGGTGAATATCTTCGAGCCGTCGGACAGAAGGAGCTTCGCCCCCGGCCAAGGCTTGCCGGTGAGCATGTTTTCGACGAAGACGAAAGCCTCGTCGCGGGAGGTCTTCACGACCAGGTCCATGTCGGCCCGGAGGACGAGCGTCGTCGCCTCGAGCGTCTCTCCGGAAACCGTCACGGCGAGGGCCCCCGGAGCATCGTCTTCGGTCAAAGCGACCGGGACGGCGTGCTCCGTCTTGGCGTATTTCGAGTACTCGGGGATTTCGAACGTGAAGGACTTGTCGGGGTCGATCAGGGCGATATCCAGCCGTTCCACCCCTTGCGCCTGGTGCATCTTGCGGAAGTAGGTTTCCATGTCGATCTTGTACACGCGGATATTGAGCTTCTCGATATTCCGCGAGACGACCCGCACGGTAGGCGCCTCGTTCGTCCGGAAGACGCGGTCCGTGTGGATCCACAGGCTCTTCTCCGTCAGCCGCGCGATCGCCTGCGCGGCCGCCGCGGCGTGGGAACCGAAGTCGACCTTCCGGTATTCTTCAATCGCCTCGTCGTACTTACCGAGTTCCTCTTCCAGGACACGCCCCATCATGAACTGCGATTTCGAGGCTTCGTCCGTTTGCGGATACTTCGAAGTCACCCGCCGCCACGCCTCGATTGCTTCTTCGAAGGTTTTCTTCTTATAGGCGATGTGGCCGAAACGGAAGAGTATTTCGGGGTTGCGCCCGTCGAGCGGATACTTCGCCAGAAACGCCTCCCAACCGGCCTTCGCCTCGTCGTATTTTTCCTCCGTGTACGCGGCGTCCGCCTTGAGGAATTCCGTCTCGATGATCTGACGCTGCACCTCGGCCCACGCATGATGCGACGGGTGGGCGGAGAGATACGTGTTGAACGTCTCGATCGCGTCGTCGAACTTCCCCTGCCGTAGGTAACACTGTCCCAGCAAGACCCGCGCATCGGGGATTTCCTTGCGGTCCTTGTACGCTTCGTCGTCGAGGAACCGCTCCAGAACGTCGACGGCGTCTTGGTTCCGGTTGAAGTGGAGATAGGCGCCCGCGATGTCGAGAGTCGCCGCCGCGGCCGATTCATGCGCGGGGAACCGCTTCAGGTAGCTTTCCAGCGCCCCCACGCCGAGATTCAAGTCGGCCACGTTCGCCGGGATGGGAATCGACCAGGTCTTCGCCAGTTGATAGGCGGCCTCGGCGACCCTCGGCGATAGCTCCTTTCCCTCCTCCGCCGTGCCGTACTTCGCCAGCAGGTCCTGCCACGCCTTCCGGGCTTCGACCCGCTGACCCGCGGCGAGGGAAGCCTCTCCTAACCGGAAGAGGGCCTCGACGTGAAGGGGGTTCTCCGCGCGTTTTTCGGTGAACTCCGTGTATTGTTTGATCGCCTCCGGCCAATTCTGCAGCTCTTGAAGACACCGCGCGACGCGGAATTCGGTTCGAATCCGCTTCTCTCCCTCCGGTACTATTTCAAGCGACTTCCGGTAGAACTCCAGGGCTTTCGCGAAATCCGGCTGTTTGTCTTTTTCCTCCGGCTGGAACTGTTTGTCGGCGAACTCGAGATAAACGTCGGCCAGTTCCTCTCTCCGCGCGTCGGAGAGGAGGTACTCCGCCTGGGCCCTGTAAATCACCTCGGCCTGCTCGAATTGGCCCTTCCTGGCAAAGGCCAGCGCCTTGGCGAATTCCACCTTCCGCAGCCAGGGACTTTGGGGATAGTCTTTCGCGATTTGGTCGAACTCCGCGATTGCCTGATCGTGGTTTCCGGCCAAGTAGTTCGCGCGGCCTTTGAGATAAGAAAGATAATCGGAAGATTCCGTTTTCTTGCCGATTGCCTCGTCCAACAAGCGGATCGCCAGGGAGTAGTCCCGGTCTTGCATCGCCGCGCGGATGTCCGCTTTCGGCATCGGCGCCTCGGTCGCAACACCTTGAGAGACAGAGAGTAACGTCGCACAGGCGAGCGAGATACCCAACGAAAAACGCATCAGCTTAATACGGCGAAAACCGGCGAGAGGCGGAGCAAACATGAGACGTACCCTTTCCAGAAGATGGTGTACCACAAAACAACGACTGATCCGCAGGCTCCCCCCAGGTAGTAGAGTGTGGCCCACGGACCGAAGCGTGTCAATCGTTGGACGCGGCGAGAGCGAAGAAAGTTCCCGGCGGAACCGACGTTTAGCGGCCTGCTCAAGAACAGGCCTTTAGGGTTCGGACACGCTCGGACACGGGTCGACGTGTGTGCTGCCCATCGGCGAGGCCGGTTCCGTCGCGCTTGCGGCGCCGGCGATGATCAACAGGGCGAATAGAAGAACGACCCCCAGGCAACCGCCGCCGGAAGGGGCTTCCAGGCCGTGCTTCGCGGCCATCGCTTCAACCAGGCTCTTCGCCTCCTTCAGTCCCAGTCCCGACCGTTCGCGGCAAAGTTTGACCGCTTCGATCTTCTTGCCCTGCCGCAATAGGGCGATCAGTTGATCCTCAACCTCTTCGGCTTTTTCAAGCGAGGAGACGCCGATCTCCTCCCCCCGCTCCAGCGCTTCGACCGCTGCTTTCGCCTCGGCCAGCCCCGCCCCCGTCTGCTCGCGGTACAGCTTGATCGCCTCGATCTTCCGACCGGCGGCCAGAAGGGCTTCCAATTCCGCCTCGAAACGACTGTCGTCGGCATTCATGTTCGTCTCCCGCAAAACTCGAATGACGCGAAGATTCCACGAAAGAATTGTAGGCCCTTCTCCCGGCGACCGCAAGCAGGGGGGGTAAGGCGGGATTTCACCGCCGCACTTCATCAAGAACGCTGTCGGAACCCTCTATTGAGGCCCAGCATCGCACCGGCAATCAACAGGAGCCCTGCGCCTGCCGGCTCCGGCACGCTGGCGGGGCCGCCTCCTTGCGAGCCCTGCCCCCAGTTCGCGCGGACGAGGTCCAGATCGGCGCTGTTGACGGCGCCGTCCGCGTTGAGGTCGCCCGGAACCGCGCCCGGCTCACCCGTTTGTCCCCAGTTCGCCCGGACGATGTCCAAATCGGCGCTGGAGACGAATCCGTCGCCGTTGGCGTCACCGGGGAGGGCTGTCGGAACGAGAGTGTCCAGATGGTCCTCCACCCACGAAACGGCCAGGTCCAAAGTCAGAGGGGCGAAGGGCGTTTCATGGAGGATGAAAAGCGGTTCGGAGGTCTCCATCCCCGGCATCGAAAGCACGAACGACCAGAGGTAGATGCCCTCGGCGGGCGACCCGTCTTGCGAACCGAGGCTGAAGAGCAGATGCTCGTGCAGGCCCCCGGCGGCGGAGGTCACGGCGAAATCGAACCCGGCCGCGCCGCTTCCGGAGCCGTCCAGAACGGCTGAAAGTCCGGACGAGTGCTGCTCGACGGTGAGCGTTGTTCCTGCGGCGACCGGGGAAAACGCGACGTCTCCGTTCCCGTCCCAGAAACCGAGATTCGTCTTCCCCTCGGGCAGCGTGAAGGCGAAGGCGTCAAAACCCAGCGGCGTCTGGGCGGGCAGAATCGTGTAGCCCTCCGGCATGGCATCGGCGGTCTCCTGGGCGTTGAAGCCCGGCGAGTGCGAAGTGAGCGTCTGCTCGAACCCGCCCTCGAAGACCCGCTCCGGAACGTGCAGATGGCCTCCCTGATAATCGCCGTGGCCGGTAACCAGGCGGCCGTCCAGGGTGCGGCAGACGGTAATCCCCAAATGGGCGTCCGCGGCAGCAGCCAGGGACAGGGCAAACGAAACGGCAAGAAACGCGGTGACACGATTTTTCTTGAACATGGAAGTCTATCCTTTGACTGTTGTTAATGTTGAGGCTCTACGAAATTCCTCGGCGTCTCCGGCGTCGGTTCGACCGTCCACTTCGCGATGGTCTCGGCGGCGATCGGCTCGACGTGTCCGTCGGCGTAGAGGTAATTGGCGACGCCCCCCGGGTGCCGGTCGACGGCCACTTCCGCGGCGAGCGCCTGATAAACGGCTCCCTGCGTCGCGTTGCGGCGGAGGTTATACATGGAGAACCAGTCGTGCGCGTGAACGTGTTCGATATGGACGTTTTCCGTCCCCTCGAACATCATCAGCGTCTTGCTCGTCGCCCCGAGCCGGTAGAGGTTCGTACCCGAACCCTCCCAGCCGGGACCGCTCAAGGCAAGGTAACTGTTCATCACGAAGCTGGTCCGCTTCTCCCGGCGACGCTTCTCGAGGATCGGGTCGTCCGGGCACAGGCGGATTTCGTCGACGTTTTCCGTATAGGGGGCCAGTTGGTAAATCCACGCCTGCTCCACCTCCACTCCGTGTCCGGCGACGTCCGGCAGCGCCCCGTCACGCGCGCCGGCGAAGCCGTGGATGGCCAATCCGACTTGGCGCATGCTACTGGCGCAGTGGAGTTTGCGCGCCGCGGCGCGGGCCATCTGGACGGCGGGAAGCAGAAGCGCGATGAGAATGCCGATGATCGCGATGACCACCAGCAATTCCACCAACGTAAAACCGCTTCGGGTTCTGGGCATTGCTTCATCCCGTGAATTGGTGTTGCGGCGGTTCGCGCACAGGCATCCACGACCGGTTTAGCGGTAAACGAGGAACCATGGGCGCTTACGAAAGGCCGCGTCGATTGGGAAAAGAAGAAAGCTACCCAAGAAGGGGCGGGGCGCGGTGCCGCCAGGTAAAACGGATGACGCGGATGAATGGGAAAAAGGCCGGTACGATGCGCTCCGGCGGAAGTATGACTCCCCGGGGTGCCGGCGATTTTTCGGCCGAGAACGGTTTGTTCGCCAGGAACGAGCAGATCGGACAGACGCCCCCGTCGGAGGAACCGCCGGAGACGAAGACCAGCGCGCTAAACTCGGTCTCCAACACCGCCCTCTCGAACGGTTCGGCTTCAACCGAATCCTCCGCCGGAATCTCACGGCCGCACCGATGGCCGCCGCAACCGCCGCAACCGAGCGGTGCTTGCGCCAAGGACGCCCCAACATTCCCGGACGACCGACTCGCCGCACCATGCGTATGGAACGCGGACGCGGACGTGATTACGAGTACGTAATACGCCGAAAAAGACCAGGCGAAGATTCTCTTCAACGCCGACATGGGGGCCGACATGGGGGAGCGGGAAACGGTCTTGGACTCCGGCTTCACGCGGGCAAGCGGAATACGCGATACAACCGCTATCCGCGACGGCCCCCATTCTACGGTTTGACTACCGCTTGGGCAACCCCCTTGCAATACCCGCGTCGCGCGTAACCAGTTTCGCCGCCGGCACCTTCCTCCCCGCCAACGGGGGACGATATACTCCTGTCTTTTTTCTCCAAAGACTTGTATGTTCGCGCAGCCGACTGATATATTGATGTTTATGGAGCGAGCTTCGTTGGAGGTTGCCGTCTTTGGGTGGGCGCGCCACGGGGAATCGCCCCGAGGTACCCTTTCATCCACCGCATCGTCCAAAACCGTTTACTTTCAGTACCGGAGATCATTCAAATGAATCATCAACAAAGCAAGCCGAACGTCGTGCCCCATTGCTGTCCTTGCGGGTGTTCGTCGCACGACCATCCGCCGGCGAACACACTCAGCCGCCGGGCATTCATGGGAGGGACCGGCCTGGGCGTGGCGGCCCTCTCGGGGCTCTCTTGGTCGATGCTCTCCGCCGCCGAAGCCGACATGGAACCCGCTCCACCGCGCAAGGGATTGGTCGTGAAACCGGTTCTCGTCTATGGCGTCTTCACTCCTCAAAAGCAGACGAGCTGGCGACCCTGGGGGGGCGTTCAAACCCAGGAGGACGCGGACGCCGAGGTCACGCGGATCAACGGCGAACTGAAGAAACTCAAGACCGGCGCCGATTTTCCCGTGGAGTTCCTCCCCTTAATCGCCGTGAAGAACAGTGCCGAGTTGGCTTCCGCCGGCGACTTGGACAAGGCGGACGTCTACCTCATCTACGCGGCCACTGGTCCGAGCGAGGTGTTCGACGAACTCGCCAAGACCGGCAAGGACTGCATCTTCTTCGTCCGGCACCGTAGCGGGCCGGTCTCTCTCTGGTACGAAATCATCAGCCCGCGCTACCTGCGCCGCCATACCGACACATTGCAGACGAAGGGGATCGATGACCTGGATGTCGTCGTCGACTCGCAAGACGAGATCGCCTGGCGGCTCCGCGCCTTGTGCGGGTTGAAAAACGCCATGGGGGCGAAGGTCCTCACCATCGGCGGCGCCTGCGCCTGGGCCCAACCGCCCGGCGTGGTTCCGGAACTGTGCCGCACGAAATGGAAGTACGAGATCACCGACTGCGGCTATGACGAACTGGCGAAGCTCATCGACGCGGCAAACAAGGACCCCGCGGCGGTGAAGCTCGCCAAGACCCGCGCCGCCGAATACCTGAAGGATTCCAAGGTGACGCTCGAGACGCAAACAGAATACGTCGAGCGTTGCTTCCTGTTGGAGCAGGTGTTCCGCGGGATCATGAAGGAGACGGGGTGCCGGAACATCACGATCAACAGTTGCATGGGAACGATCATGCCGATCGCCGAGACGACCGCCTGTCTGACGTTGACCCTCCTCAACGACGCCGGTTTTCTCGCGTTCTGCGAGTCGGACTTCGTCGTCATCCCATCCGGCATTCTCCTGGAGGGAATCTCCGGAATGCCCGTCTTCCTCAACGACCCCACCTACCCGCACGACGGAGTGATTACGCTGGCGCATTGTACGGCGCCGCGGAAGATGAACGGCAAGACGCTCGAACCGTGCCGGATGATGACGCATTTCGAATCGGACTACGGCGCGGCGCCGAAGGTGGAAATGCAGCTCGGCCAGGAGGTGACGATGATCGCTCCGGACTTCAAGGCCGAGCGTTGGCTGGGTCTCTCCGGAAAGATCGCGGCGAACCCCTTCCTGCCGATCTGCCGCGCGCAAATCGACGTGGCGTTCGAGGCGGACAGCAGGACGGTGGCCGAGCGGATGCCCGGCTTCCACTGGATGCTCGGCTACGGGAACTACCTCAACGAACTGGGATACGCCTTGAAGCGGGTCCCCATCGCGTGGGACTGCCTGGGATAGCCCCCCAGGGGACAATCAGAACGCTGTTACGAGGCGGCCTTCGGCCGGCGGAGCAAACCGCGGACCGAAGGCCGCCCGTGTTTTTGCACTTTACCGGTAAGAGAAACGAGCCGGGCCCCGCCCCGGTCCGGCTGGGCCCGAAATGCGTTTGGTTGGGGCGTTTTGAAAGACGACCGGCGGAAGACCTTCGGCGATCTTCGGGGGTTGGAAACGCCGACCGGCATGTCGAATATGGATGTCTATTTTTTTCGGACCGTTCCGGGGCGGAAAAGGTCGGCGATTTTCGGGATAATCCCGCGCCGTCGATGGTTTTCTCTCGCGGAGACGGAATCGCGCGGTAACTCGGCGCTCGTGGTTCGTGATTCGCCCGACTCCGCGGCGTTTTGGGGCGTCGCGAAACGACGGTTACCTGTCTGGGTTCGTTCCCGGGCCTCGACCAAATCTCGCTCGAGGTCCGGGAACCCCGAGCCGGCGGCGCGAGAAGCATCGATGGTCAACGAGAACCACGGTTTTCCAAATGTCCAGTTTCGTGAAATGCGGTGATGGTATAGAGATCGCGCGGCTGGGCTGGACGAATCGCTTCCGGCGAGAATAGGATTCGCGCAAGTTCGAGACGGCCCTGGACGAGTGGTCCTTCGCGCCTTCGAACTCGAATGTCGGTACCTGCTCAAGGAGGTAATCGCATGTCTCTTTCGCGACGGTTTGGCGTTCCGGCCGATCCCGCATTATGCGTCGCTTCTGGCGTCTCTTACGATGCACCGTCCGCGCGACGACTCCCCGCTTCGTTGGAACATCCACTCACTTGGAGTAGGTGGCGAAAGCGTTTTCGGGAGAAACATCCCCGGCACGGTGCCGGGCCCCTCGGAAACGCTTCAAGAGTCTTTCCTTTTCTAAGGAGGAAGATCGATGAAATCGTTTCGCAGTTTCACCCCGTCCGTCGCTCTGATCGTACTCGTCGCCGCGAATTTCGCCTTGGCGGCGCCGAGCCTCGAAGTCACCAAGGGGCCCGTGATTCCGGTTCCGAGTTGGACCGGACCGCCTCATGATCCGCACGCGAGGGCAGGCCAATGGTTTTTGAACATGGACGGAACCGTGGAAGTCCGCTCCCACGAGTTCTATGACAACGTCCCGGGGTTTGGCGGCGGATTCGCCGGATCGCGCGCCATCACCGGCTACGTCACCAACGTCCAGATGGGCGCAACGGCGCCGAGCATCCTCGCGTTCGACGTCGTCGCCACCATCACGAACGACACTCCAGGCGAAGGGGAGTGGCGGATCGGGGGAAACAGCCACAGCGAGCGCCTCTCCGTGGACGACCAGTACAGAGGCACTCTGTACGACACGAAGCTGACGGCCGAATTCGCCGTAGACGCCCCTTCGTTGACCAATTGGCTCGCCACCATGCCCGGCATGGTTCCCGGCGACCCCTATAGGCTTTGGGATCCCCTTATCGTCGCCGTTGAACCGGACGAACTGGCCTGGTATTGCTGGACACCGGACAATCCGGACCAGCAGACTCCCTATGGGGCCTTTCTCGTGCCCACGTACGATTTCGGCGATATCCCCCCGGGACAATCGGTGACGCGGACGTTGAGTTTCAAAGTCAGCGGTGACGGCCTTTCGCCGAACGATCCGCGGTACGAGGTACTCCTCTCCGACGAGGACATCTTTCTGAATCGGACGACGTCTCTCAAGATAAGCAACTGGGTGGACACCGTCGCGGTAGACAACGGCGCGCCCTACCCGGCCGATAATACCGGCGAGTACCACGCACGGCTCAATAGCGACGTCTCCGTGTTCCACGCTATTCCGGAGCCGGGCACCCTCCTCTTGTTGATGGTCGGTCTTACGGCGGTCATCGCCGGGCGCCGCCGCGGCTAGCATTCGCCGCGTCATCCAGGTCGTCTCACAAAACGGACGCCCCGCATCGGGCGAGGCGCTCCGCGACGGGGAGGCGAGTTCCTCGCGAAATCCCGGCTCGCCTCCCCGAAGGAAATCCTCGGCGGCCGACAACAACCGCATGTCGGCCCTATTCCTCAAGCCGGAAGACACGGATTATCAGGCCTTATCCCCTGGTAATCCGTTTTTTCGTCGGTTATCATGGAGATTCCGACAGGATTGGACGACTACGCGGCGCTCCCGGGTGCGGTATCTGGCGTTTCTTTTACAAGACAAGACATTCCCTTCTCGAAATTAATCGGTTGGTAGCATGCAGGAACCCGAACTGGTAAAACGGATCCATGACACACCCCGCCAGTTTGTACTAGCCATTGCC
Source organism: uncultured Planctomycetaceae bacterium (assembly GCA_964520785.1). Lineage (GTDB taxonomy): Bacteria > Planctomycetota > Planctomycetia > Pirellulales > Thermoguttaceae > CAZFQG01. The sequence goes on from CAZFQG010000059.1 coordinate 29,488, forward strand.
GGCGGGGGCTGCCGGGCGGTGGAATCTCTATTGAGCGTTCCAGGCGCATCTAATACCATCAGGGAGGTCGTGGTTCCATATCACGAGGGGGCCATGGCGCGGTTTTTGGGCTATCGGCCCTCCCACTTCTGCGGCGAGGACATCGCGCGGCAAATGGCGATTACCGCTTTCATGCGGTCAAGAGAGTATGGAACGGACGTTCCTTTGGGGGGAATCGGCTGTACCGCCGGGCTGGCTACAAATCGGCCCCGGCGCGGAAGCCATCGAATTCACGTGGCGATCCAGACACTGGAACGCACCTCCGTAAAATCCATCGAATTGGTGAAAAACGCGCGTAATCGGGACGAGGAAGAGGACGTGGCGCTCCGTTTAATCCTCAACGTCGTTGCCGAGTCCGCCGGTTTGGCGGAACGCGTGCCGTTGCCCCTCTTCGATGAAGAGCATGTCGTCTGTGGCACGGCGGAAGCGCCGGAACCTTGGCGGCGGTTGCTCGTTGGACAGACGGAGTGCGTTCCGGCGGAGAAGGCCGGCACCGAGAGACCAAGGGCCCTGCTCTGCGGTTCGTTCAATCCACTGCACGCGGGTCACCGCCGGATGGCGGCCATCGCGACGGAAACCCTGGGAATCCCGGTCCATTTTGAGCTGACCATCCAGAACGCCGACAAACCCCCCTTGGATTACCTCGATCTGAAACAACGGTTGAGCGCGTTCGCGCCGGACGACCAGGTCTGGCTGACACGAGCCGACATCTTCGCCCGAAAGGCGGAGCTTTTTCCTCGCGTGGTCTTCGTTGTCGGCGCGGACACGATGATCCGTATCGGAGCACTCCGCTTCTACAACAATTCGGAGGAACAACTCCAGAGGGCCATCCGCCGGTTTCGAGAAAACGGCTGCCGATTCTTGGTTTTCGGCCGCCGCGTCGGCGATCATTTCGAATCCCTCCGAAACCTACCCATCCCTCCAGCGCTTAGTGCTTTGTGTCAGGAAGTACCAGAATCAAGATTCCGTTACGATATCTCCTCGACATATCTCCGAGAGAAATCTCTGGGCGCAACAACCGTCACCGACGTCTGAGCGCTCGCGACATCCCTTCACCGCGTAAGCTAAAGTTGTCTGAAGACAGGTTTCCGCGATTGCGCCCTTAAGAAGTATCCGGGAGAAGGCAATGTCAAAAGAAAAAAATGGCTTTACGCGAAAGCGGCTTCTCGTCGACCCGGCGGTCCAAGGTGCCCTTGTCGCCCGGGTCACCGTCTATTGGTTCGTCTGCTTAATTACCATTTTCTTCCTACTGCTTTGTTGGAACATCATCGCCGGTCCCGCCCGGCCACCATGGAGACAACTCGACGGCATGTGGTTTCACTACGGCCCAGTCTTCGTGGCGTCCCTTTTTGTCCTGCCGATCGTACTCATCGACATTCTCCGGTTTACGAATCGCTTTGCCGGTCCGATCTACCGCGTCCGCCGTATTATGCGCGAAGCGGCGTCGGGCAAATCGGTCGCAAAGGTACGATTCCGCGCGGACGACTTTTGGAAGGACTTCGCCGAAGAACTCAACGGTCTCCTTACCGAAATGGAACGCCTTCGCCGTAACCAACGGGAACCGGAAGAAGAGCTGGCAACCGTGACGGGGCTGTCCGAAGAAACGGACGACCAACTGGTCGAAGCGGCGGATCCGCGGTATATTTAGAACTCGTATAGAATTGACTTCCCGAATTCTCGGGGGCAACCCCGAATTTCACTCCGCTGCGCTGCGTGAAA
>CAZFQG010000060.1:0-31095 GCA_964520785.1 uncultured Planctomycetaceae bacterium
CTTATAAGACAAAGGCTTATATCGCTCAGTGAATGTCTGATAATCACCGGGCGGATTACCAAACCGTGAATGCACCGTCTGCGGCAATCGAACGAACTTCCGTTCTTGACACCCCCCCTCCAAAACCCAAAACCGCCAGACGGCTGGAAATCTTGCACCATCCGGTGTAGAATAAAGGGTTTCCGTCCTTTCAACTGCCACTCTTCCACAATTCCGACCATTCCCCCCGCAATTCCGCAGCCTATCCCCTTTAAGAAGGGTGGCATCCACCTCTCTTGTCCTCTTCTTGTCATTGCATTTCATGAGACTACTCCTTTCCGGAAACGAGGCGATCGCGCGCGGCGCCTATGAGTGCGGCGTCGTCGTGGCGACCGGGTATCCCGGTACTCCTTCCACCGAGATCCTCGAGGCGATCGTCGAGTATAAGGACGAGCTTTATTGCGAGTGGTCGCCGAACGAGAAGGTCGCCTTCGAGGTGGCCGCCGGCGCGGCGGTCGCCGGGGCCAGGGCGATGGTTACGATGAAGCACGTCGGCCTGAACGTGGCCGCCGACCCGCTGATGACGCTCGCCTACAGCGGCGTCGTGGGGGGATTTCTCGCCGTCGTCGCGGACGACCCCGGGATGCACTCCTCGCAGAACGAACAAGACACGCGGCATTTCGCCCGCTTCGCGAAAGTCCCCATCCTCGAACCGGCCGACTCCCGGGAGGCGAAGGACTTCGTCCGGCTGGGGCTGGAAATCTCCGAGCGCTACCACACCCCGGTCATCCTCCGCGGCAACACCCGGGTGTGCCATTCGAGGAGCATCGTTACGCTCGACGAACGCCGCGTCAGCGGCCGCGAAGTCGGCTTCGAGAAGAACCCCCCAAGGCACGTGGCCATCCCGATGTGGGCCAGGGCCATGCGGATCGCCCTGGAGACGCGGCTGGCGGAACTGACCGAGGCGGCCCAGGCCTCCGGCGCGAACCGGATCGAATGGCGCGACCCGAAGCTGGGAATCATCGCCCCGGGGATCTGCTATCAGTACGTCCGCGAGGTCTTTCCGGAGGCCTCCGTCCTCAAGCTCGGGTGGAGCTACCCCTTTCCCGACGCCCTGTTCCGCGAATTCGCCGAAGGAGTGGAGGCGGTTCTGGTCGTCGAGGAATTGGACCCGATTCTGGAGGAACACGTCCGGGCACTGGGCATCCCGTGCCGCGGAAAGGACGTCGTCCCCAACATCGGCGAACTCTCCGTGACGGTCCTCGAAGACAGCCGCGCGAAGCTGGAAGGCCGAGAGCCGCCGGTCCGCGCGCTGCCGAGCGTGCGGACGGACGACCTTCCCGGCAGGCCGCCCGTCTTGTGCCCCGGCTGTCCCCACCGTGGAATCTTCTTCGCCCTGGGCCGGTTCGACGTGGTCGTGACCGGAGACATCGGCTGCTATGCCCTGGGAACGCTGCCCCCCTTAAGCCGCATGGATACGCTCCTTTGCATGGGGGCCGGCGTCTCGATGGCCCACGGCATGGACAAGGCGGGGGAACCGCGGAAGGTGGTCGGCATGGTCGGTGATTCGACGTTCTTCCATTCCGGCATTACGGGACTGATCGACATCGTATACAACAAGGGCGCCTCGACGATCGTCGTCGTCGACAACCGGACCACGGCGATGACAGGGCATCAGGATCACCCCGGCACCGGCAGGACGCTGATGGGCGAAGAGACGTGCGAGATTTCGATCGAGGCGATCGGCCGCGCCTGTGGAATCAAAAACGTGGTCACGATTGATCCTCACGATGTGAAGACCGCCATGAAGACGGTGAAGGAGGCGATCCACTCGGACGAAGCCTGGCTGATCATTTCGAAGCAGCCGTGCCCCCTGCGGACGAAGATCCCCCTCGGCCCGCCAAGGAGGCTCGACGCCGAGGCGTGCAAGGAGTGCGGGCTGTGCCTGAAGCTGGGCTGCCCCGCCATTGAAGGCCGCGACGCGAAACCGGTCGCCGTGAACGGGCTGATCTGTTCCGGTTGCGGATTGTGCGACCGGATTTGCCCGACGGGCGCATTCGTCGTCGAAGGGAGCGAATCATGAGCGAACACACCACCACCAGCGTCGTCTTCGCCGGCGTGGGAGGGCAGGGAATTCTCCTGGCGAGCGAGATTCTGGCCCAAGCGGCGATGCTCGCCGGATACGACGTGAAGACGAACGAAGTCCACGGCATGGCCCAGAGGGGCGGCTCGGTCATCGCCCAAATCCGTTACGGCGAAAAGGTTTTCAGCCCGCTCGTTCCTGACGGTACGGCCCGGGTGCTGGCTTCGCTGGAGCGGATCGAGGCGCTGCGTTTCCGGCACTTCTTGGCGCCCGGGGGGACGGCGGTCGTTTCGACGCAGGCGATCGTCCCGGTCACCGTTTCGATGGGGGCGGCCGAATACCCGGCCGACGCCGAGTCGCGTCTGGCGGAGGCGTTCGAGAACCTCTTGCTCATCGACGCCGTTACCCTGGCGAGGGAAGCCGGCACGGCGAAGGCGGCCAACGTCGTCGTCCTGGGCGCGCTTTCCACTCGGCTCGACCTGGACGCCCCCGCATGGACCGAGGCGCTCCAGCGGAGCGTCAAACCGAAGTTTCTGGACGTGAACCGCAAGGCATTCGACCTGGGACGAGAGGCGGCACGGAACGGACACGCGTGAATCCAGAAGCGCGAGTGCCGGACATGGGAAAAAAGGCTTAACAGCCTGTTAAGCGGTTCGCGGGTTCCTTGTCTGGAAGGGACGCACCGCGAGTAGTGTAAGAAAGAGAACGATATACGGTGGGGTCGAACACCCCCTTGTGCGGTCATCATGCCCCGATGACGCGTCTCTCTCCCGCACGGCACGAATTCCGGCATTCCGACGAAATCCCCGGAAACTTGGTTGGACGCGACCGGCTGGATCGTGTATCATGGGCGATAAGAAAACCCTGGAGGCGTTTTTTTCCAGCACCCTTCGGTGGGGCTGTTCCGTACCGCGTGAACCCAAGAGGAAGGAGTCAATCATGAACCCTCCGGACGTTAACTCCGCTCGCGCCGACCGGCGCGAATTCCTTGTCCAACTGTCCGCGGCGGCGGGGGCAGGTGTAACCCTTTCCTCTTCGGCAACCGCGGATGAGACGCCGAATCCGCAAGCGACATCTTTGCCGGCGATGCAACTGGGCAAGCACCGGATCAGCCGCCTGGTTGCCGGTTACAATCCGATCGGCGGGTATTCGTACCAAGGGCACCACATGAATCAGCACATGCGAGAGTACTTCACCGTCGAGGGGACGGTGGAGTTCCTCACGCGGTGCCGGCAGGCCGGAATTACCATCCACCAGTTTTCGCCCTCCGAGAAGATGACCGAAGTCCTCCGGTCGGTCGCCCAAAGGGGGTTGGACATGAACTTCATTTGCCTCCACGCGGATAGGTCCGAAATTGGGCAAATCGCGGAGAATGCCCGGGTGATTGCCGGCGCCCACCACGGCGGCGTCACCGACCGGCTTTTCAAGGAGGGCAAAAGTGGCGAGGTTCACGATTTCGTCAAGGAAACGCACGACCGCGGACTCCTCGCCGGCGTCTCTGCCCACAACCCCGACTGCATCAAGCAGATCGCCGACGAAGACTGGGAGGTTGACTTCTTCATGGGGTGCTTCTACTTCCTCACGCGGAACACGTTGGGGACGGAAGCCCAGAAGCGCATGCCCGAGACGCTGGAGATCGACTACCCGTTCTTCAAGGACGATCCGCCGGTAATGACCGCCGTGCTACGCCAGGTGAAACAACCGTGCTTTGGCTTCAAGATTCTCGGCTCGGGACGTCTGTGCTCCGGCCAGGAAAGCGTTCAAAACGCGTTCAAATTCGCCTTCGAAAACCTCAAACCGACCGACGGCGTGATCGTCGGCATGTATCCGCGGTTCTTCGACGAAATTCACGCCAATGCCGAATATGTAAGCCGTTTCGGCTCCGCCAGTTAGGTCACCCCGGGCTCTTCGGCGTGGGAAATCCGTCCGGTTCGGGGTCCGGTCCAACGATTGCGTACCGCCACGGCCCCTGCTAAAATCGACGTCTGCCGTGTCCCGCTTGGGATATGGAGCGACATATGGGGGGATATGGGTTAGTCGCCCGGGCCGCGGCCCGGGTTTCATTTGGAGACGTACGGAACACAGGAGGCTTATCCCATGAAAGCTCAGTCGGCGGATCATATCGGCGTTTGCAGTTGGTCGCTGAAGGCCACCGGCCCCGATGACCTCGCGAAGAAGGTTGGCGCGTTGCGTCTAAGAAGGGTCCAGCTCGGCTTGACCCCCCACCGGGACGATCCCGGAACGTGGGGCGGCGTCCAGGAAACGCTTGCGGAACAAGGAATCCGTATCGTTTCGGGGATGTTCGCCACGCAAGGAGAGGACTACACTTCCCCGGCCACCATCCGCCGGACCGGCGGCGTCATTCTGGACGAGACCTGGGAAGAGAACTGGAGTCTGGCGAAAGCGGCCGCCGCGACCGCCGAGGCGATGGGCCTGAAACTGGTCAGTACTCACGCCGGGTTCCTTCCTCACGAAAAGAGCGATCCCGATTTCGACAAGCTCGGCGGCCGTGTCGCCGACCTGGCGAAGCTCTTCGGCGACCACGGGTGTTCGCTCATGCTGGAGACCGGCCAAGAAACGGCCGACACGCTGCTGGCATTCCTGGACGAAATGACCCAACGGGGCGCGGCGAACGTGACGGTCAACTTCGACCCGGCGAACATGCTTCTCTACGACATGGACGAACCGATCGGCGCCCTGCGGCGGCTCCTGCCGCACGTCAGGCAAGTCCACGTGAAGGACGCGATCCGCCCGGCTATCAAAGAGCAATGGGGGGAGGAGGTCGTCGTTGGAACCGGTCAGGTCGACTGGATTGCCTTCGTTCGGACTCTGGCCGAGGCGGACTACTCCGGCGATTACATCTTCGAGCGCGAGGCGGGCGAAGACCGCGTCGGCGATATTTCGCAAGGAGTCGAGACGCTGACGTCCGCGATGGAGGCGGTGGGGTGATGGTGATGATCGACCTCTTACCGCTTCGCCAGTTCCAGCCCGACCCATAAGCTGGGGTCCTGTTCAAACGGAAAAGGAGCGCCCGGGCTGAGAGTGCATTTCCCCAGTTCCCGGTCCTGAATCGCGTAATTCAGGCCGAGAATTGGGTGATCCTCAGGATCGAAACCGGTCAGCGTCTGCGCGGGCAGGAGAACCTGCAGGAGATAGCCGTCCGAGGTGATATTGGAGGCGACCTTCAGTTCTTCGACATGGATGGGGGCCGGCTGTTCCTTGGCGCGGTGGATCGACAGCCATTCGGCGATCGGGCGTGCCGCAGCCGTTCCATCCGACGGAAGGAACACGAAACGATGACAGAAACGGCTTGCCCGATGCACGTTCCGGACATCGCGGGTATCAATCCACAACTGCACGCCGTCGCTGTCCTCGATCTTCGTGGGACGGCACCAGGGTTCCTGTTTCTTCTCGCGAAGGCGGAAGCGAAACGCCAATCCTTCCTCGCTCCACGCGGCCCATACGTCCGCCGGAAAGGCTCTCTCCTCCAGCGATGCCAGAACCGGCAGCAGGTACGCGTCGTCCCACGGCTCCTCCAGCCCGACCCAAAGGGGATCGCGGTAGGCACAGGACAGGGTGAAACGGAATAGGAATCGTCCGGGAATCATGGCTTAGGTCCCGTCCCCCCGGCGAGAGGCGAAAGCACCGCGTCACTGTCCAATCGGCAAGGACGGAACCGGTTCAAACGCGCCCGCCTCCCCCATCCGATCACGACCAAGCCGCCGGACGACACGACCAGCCCTTTCGTCACCATATCGCTCACTTTCGTCTCTCCTTCACTCTTCAACCACGTCATGGATCGTACACTCCGGCAGCGCCTCTCGCAGCGCGGCGACCCCTTCCGGCGTGACTTGCGTCCTCGTAACATGGAGTTCGCGAAGTTGCTTGAATTGGGCCAACTTTTCAAGTCCCCGATCCGTTATCGCGTTGCGTCCGAGGTGCAACCACGTGACGTTCGCCAGGGGCGCCGGTTTTTCCAAGCCCGCGTCGGTGACCTTCGTCTGGTCGAGATTCAGCCGGTCGAGATTGACGAGTGGGGCGAGGGCGACCAAGCCCGCGTCGTCCACCGCGGTCGTGTAAAGATTGAGTCTCTCGATATTCGTCAAGCGTCCCAGCGCAGCCGCAGCCGCGCCGGTGAGCGCCGTTGAAGAAACGTCGAGGTTTTTCAACTCCTTGGCCGCGGCGAGAGCATCGATCCCCTTGTCGGTGATCTTCGTCCCGCTGATCCGCAATACGGCGAGGTTCGGGAGGACCGCGATCTTGGCGATTCCGGCGTTCGTGACCGGGGCGTTCGCCAGGTAGAGTTCCTTGAGTTCTTTAAGCTTGGCGACGGTCTCCATCGTGGCGTCGCCGACCGACGTGTTGTCGAGTCCCAAGACCTCCAGTGCCGTGAATCGCGCGAGTGTCTCCATTCCCTCGTCCGTTACTCGTTCGCCGGAAACCCGCAACACCCGCAAGCGGGGTAGGTCCGGAAGAGACTCAAGGCCCCGGCCGGTGACGGCGGTCTCCCGCAAATCGAGCGTCTCCAATCGCTCCGCACTTGTCTGGACGGCCAATTCCGCGTTGGTCACCGCCGTGCCGCGGAGGTCCACGGCGAGGAGTTCTCCGGTCCGCGGATCGGTCTTGACCTTTCCGCCGAGTTCGGTCAAGCGGGCCAGAATCGCGTCCGCCTCGGACGCGGCCGATTCCTTGCCGGCCGTTGGCGCGACCGGACGTTCCGACTCCGGGGCACCCGCGGGGGGCTTTGGCTCTTCCGACGGCGAGCAGCCGCCGGCAAGAAGGATCGAAAGAAACAGAAAGGTAAGCGTACCGGGAAGATCATGTAAACGGTTGCCGATCATCGTGTTTTTCAACTCTCGCCCCATGGTCGGGGACTCCAGGAACCAAGAAACTCAGTGATTACGAATAAAGAAACGACGATAGGGAATCATCCCCTCCGAAAACCTTCCCAACCGCTTGATCCCTTCGCCGCGGTGCCGTTTCGCCCCTCACTTCTTCTCCTCCCCTCGCGCCTTCTCTTTCCGATTTCTCGTAGTGGAACCGGAGGCGGTCTCGTCGACGCGGCCGAAGCAAGTTAGACAAATGTCGTCACTCTGCGTCTGGTTTCCGGCGAAGCGTTTGACGTCGTCGATAATCCGCCACCCGAGTTTCGTGGCGCCGGTGGAGCCGATCCGCAGGATCTCCTGCAGGCGGCTCTTGTCGTAGAGCGCCCCCTCGGAATTCATCGCCTCGGTGATCCCGTCCGAGAACAGCACGAGGTGATCGCCCACGGCGAGCGCGACGCGGTGCTCCTCGTATTCCGCGTCCTCGGTCACACCCAGGGGAAGCCCGCCGTCGTCCAGGCTCAGCACGTCCCGCACCCCCCGTTCATTGCGGAGAATGGGAGACATATGCCCCGCGTTCGTCAGCACCACTTCATGCTTCTCGGGATCCAAGACGGCCAAAACCATCGTGATGAATTGGCTCTCCCAGCGGCTCTCGCAGAAAACGCGGTTGAGCCGCCGCATCACCTCGGCGGGTTCGCGCAACCCCGCGAGGCAATATCGAATCTCGGAATTCAGCTTCGCCACGAGCAGCGCCGCGGGAATCCCTTTTCCGGAGACGTCCGCCAAGACGACGGCCATCCGGCCGTCTTCCAGCGGAATGTAGTCGAAGTAGTCGCCGCCGAGGATGTTCGCGGGCTGATAATAGTCGAAAAACGAATACCCCTCCAGCTCCGGCGGTCCGGCCGGCAGAAACCCTTTTTGGATATCGTGCGCCACCTTGAGTTGCAGTTCGAGCGCTCGCTCGCGCATGACCACCTCGCGGAATTGCGCGTTCTCGATGGCGATGGCGATCTGGCAGGCGACTCCGGCCAACAGCTCAAGGTCGCCGTCGGAGAAACGATTGTACGGATTCAGAGCGTCGATTTGAATGACACCCAACGGCGATGATTCCGGTCCGATCAACGGCGCGCACATCATCGAACGGATTTTCAGCTCCACGATGCTGTCGGAAACCGGCAGGCCGGGGTCCGACGAGGCATCGGCCGAGAGGATCGCCTCGCCGGTTTGCATGACCTCGTCAATCACCGTCCGTGTCAGACGGACCATTTCGCTGTCCTCTTCGCGGCGGTGGCGGATCGCCTTGGGGACGAGCTTGCCGCTCTCGCGGTCGCGCAGGACGACCATCCCGCGGTCCGCCTGGGGAAAGATGCCGAAGAGGCTCTCGATGATCTTCGGAAGGACCTCCGCCTCCGTCATCGCCCTGCCCAAGCTTCGGCTGATCTCCATGAGCGCCCGGAGCTTTTCCTCCGGCCGGATTCCCGGAGTGAGGTCCGCATATCCGGCGGAGACGTTGACCTTCTTCATGATGGTCGATCCGGCCGGCCGGTCGTCGATGATGACTTGGGAATCCACCCCCATCTTCGTGGGGGACTCTTGTCCCTCCATGGCGAACGGTTCCGACTCGAAAACGAAGACCAGCTTGCACATCTTGACGATGTCCCCCTCCACGAGGCGGTGAGGAACGTGCGGCTCCAGTCGCCGTGAATTGACGAAAGTACCGTTGCGACTGCCCAGGTCCTCAATCGAATAGACCTCCCCGTCGTGGTGAACCGTCACATGCTTGCGACTGATGTCCACCGGATCGAGCATGATATCGCACTCCGGATTGCGACCAAGCGTCGTCTTTTTTCGGGTGACGTTGAAGAAGGTATTCGGTTCAGCGCCTTCAAGGATTCGTAAAACGGCCATTTTAATATAGACGTTCCTGTATGGACGCAGGGGCCCTGGTGATTCGCGCCCCCTTCCGCGAAATTGTGCCGAAAACCGGCTATTCAGGCGAGTGGACGCCGTGAGCGTCGGCGCACTCGAGCGACGGTTCCTAAGCCGGACGGGATCGACGATCGTCCCCTTTTATACCCGATAGATACGCGGACGCAAGCGGGTAGAAGAAGGGCTCTTGGCCACTCCGCGGAGGAGCCACTCGGATCAGGGCATTCGGATCTCCGAATGAACGGCGGGGCAGCACGGAAATAAACACCACTTCCGGCGGGTTTCGATATACTTTTGGCTTGCTTTTCACCTATCCGAAACGGAACAGATGCGTTCGGAGCCGTTCCATTGTTATAACGCCGGTGGGACATCCCTTCTTGTCGACGACGCCGAGCAGTTCGGTTTGCGCATTGCGGATGCTGGAAAGAACGGCGAGCAGAGGCGCCTCCGGGGGAACGGTAGGGAGCGGCCGAACGAGTTCTTCCCAAGGACGATCCAAGACGCTTACTTCGACCAGAGCAACGCATCCGTCGATTCGCCCCTCCCGATTCTCCACCGGGAGGACCGGCATCCGGTACCGCCGCGCGAGGCGGAGAATGTCTCCTCGGCTCATCTCGAGCCGGGCGAGGGGAATATCGCGCAACGGGACGGCGAGCCGTTCGGCCGTGGTCTTCTCCTTGCTGAAAAACGCGTGCGCCAGGGCCTGCTGCGAAGCGTACAGGATGCCCGCTTCGCGACCTTCTTCGAGGATGCGCTGGAGTTCGCGCCGGGCCAAGCGGAGCCGGATTCGCTCGGGGGATTCCCCCGTTAGCTTCGCCAATCCCCGGTTGAAGGCCCAGAGGGCGAAACTTACGGGGGCGAAAAGGACCAGAAAGAAGAAAAACAGCGCCGCGCCGCGCCGCAACAGGCGGTTTGGCGCGCCGAGGTAAAGCTGCTTGGGGAGCAGTTCCCCATAGACGAACAGGAACGGCGCCAAGACGAGCGGGGCGATTAGTTCCGAGACATGACCGCCACCGATCCAATTTTGCACCGCCATCACGACGGCCAGCGACGTCATGTAGTTCGCCACGTTGTTCCCCACGAGGGTCGTGGCGACGAACCAGGATGGATGGTTTACCAGGTGCAAGAGCCGTCTTGCGACGCGGTCGCCGTCAAGCGCCTCGAGCATCAATCGCGAGCGCGTTACCCGGTAGAACCCGATTTCCGATCCGCTGAAAAACGCGCTGAGGAAGAGTCCGACGGCGCCGAGGAGGAGGATTCCGAAAAAATCGGCCATCAAGCATCCTCCTTACCGGGTTCGACGAGGGTCATTTCGGCCAGGAGAACCCCCTGCGCCGGAACCTCCAAGACGGTAAATCGAAAGGGTCCCCACCGGCAGACGTCCCCTTCCTTAGGAAGGCGTTCGAGAACTTCCTGGACGATGCCGGCGACCGTGACGCTTTCGCAACCGGGGAGCGCGACGCGAAACCGGCGAGCCAGTCGTCGGAGACTGGTCATTCCGGTGACCCGGTAGACCCCGGGGGCCGTTTCGACGATGGACACCCGTTTCAGGACCCGTTCCGCCCTACCGGCGCCGTGACCGAAGACGGCGTCGAGGATGTCGTCGAACGTAACGATGCCGACGGTTTCTCCATACTCGTTGATTACCGCGGCCACCTGGCGGTCGCGGCGGTGCATCATTTCGAGCGTGGCCGCCACCGTCGTACACCAAGGGACGTACATCACCGGTTGAGCATGATACTCCAGATGCGTCTCCGGGAGGCTGGAGAGCTTTCTCAGGGCGACCGCGGCAGCCGGTTCGTCGCTGTCCGGCTCGGTCACGAGCAGATAGCCGCTCTCGGGAACCGACTGCTCCAGGTCGGCCGGCGAGACCGGCGGATGGAAGAACCGCAGCCGGGTTCTGGGACGCATGAATTCCTCGACCGGCATGTCCGAAAGCCCGACGATGTTCTGAAGAATCCGTTGCTCCCGCTTTACCAGCGCCGCGTCGGTCGTGGAGAGTTCGACCGCTTTCTCCAAATCGCCGACGCGAAGATACGGCTCCGGCTCGAACCGGGGAAAGAAGACGCGGATCGAAGCCTCCTTGGCGGCCAAGAGTAGAGGCTTGGCCGGCTCGATCAATCGGACGGCGAACGACACCGGAATCGCCAAGATCGGGGCGAAGAACCGCGGGGCCAGCACGCCACAGCTCTTCGGCAGCATTTCGCTGAAAACAATGATCGCCAGAAGAGCGAAGACGGCGAAGGCGGCCGACTCGCCGGTCTCGCCGCTTTGCTCCAGCCGCAGGCTTACGATCGAGGTAATCGTGAAATAGGCCAGGTTGACCAGGAGATTCCAGAAAAGAACGGCGCTGAGGAGCCGATCCGGTTCCTGCAACAACGCGACGACGGCCCGCTGAGCCGGATTCCCCCTGGACATCCGGGCCAGGTCTCGGCGCGACAGGGAGAACAGAGCCGCTTCGCTGGCCGAGAACACACCGGAGCAAAGCGCCAGCAGAAGCATCGCCGGGAGCCAACGCAGAACCCAGAACGGAAACGTCAGGTCCATCGCAAGTGGAAAGGAAAAGGCACGGCATCCTCCTCGAACAAAGTCCTAAGCGCGCGATTTCATCCCTTCGAGGTTGCCTTCCCGGAACGCCGAAGCCATCGCCTTGGGAACCTCCGCCTCAGCCAGGGTGACCAGCGCGCGGTTCCTCGCGACGGCCGCCTTCATCTCCTGCTCGCGGGCAGCGGCCATGGCACGGCGTTCTTCCGCCTTGGCCTGCGCGACGCGCGTGTCGGCCTCGGCCTGGTCCGCCTGAAGCCGCGCACCGATGTTCTGACCGACGTCGATGTCGGCGATGTCGATCGAGACGATCTCGAACGCGGTCTGGGCGTCCAAGCCCCGCGCCAAAACCGCCTTGGAGACCATTTCCGGGTTCTCCATGACGTCGAAGTGCGTATTGGCCGAGCCGATCGCGGTAATGATCCCCTCACCGACCCGCGCGATGATCGTATCTTCCGTCGCTCCACCGATGAGCCGTTCAATGTTGGTCCGAACGGTAACTCGGGCGCGAACCTTCAGTTCAACGCCGTTCTTCGCAATGGCCGAAAGGGTCGATCTCTGCGACCGCCGCGGGTCGGGGCAGTCGATCACCTTGGGATAGACGCTGGTCTGAACGGCTTCGAGGACGTCTCGGCCGGCAAGGTCGATCGCACAGGCGCGGTCGAAGTCCAGATCGATCGCGGCGCGGTGCGACGCGATAATGGCGTTGATCACGTTCGGAACGTTTCCTCCGGCGAGGGCGTGCGCCTCGAGCCGACGCGTCGTAATACCGGTCTCGCGCTCCGTTCCGATGCCGGCTTGAATTGTCATGATCTTCGCCTGGACGATCACGCGGCTGTCCACCTGGCGGAAGGTCATCCCGACGAGGCTCATCAGACTTACGTTCGCGCCCGCCATATATGCCTGGAACCATACGTTCCCGTATTTGTAAAGTATGGCGACGAGCACGATCGCCAAAAAGAACAACAGCCCCAAACCGAGGATCACGAAAAGTCCGTTCCCCTCATCCTGGGCAAGCAGTATCGGAATGCCGTGCAACATAGCGCCCTCGCGTTTCCTTTCCGGAAAGTAGATGAAGAATCTGCCGTATTGTAGCCTACAAAAGGGGGAGCGGAAAGCCTCGGTTTGGCCGTTTCGCGTTGAAACCCTCCCCGTTGCCGGAATTCGCGTAACGGAGAAGTTCAGGGAAATCGTCCCCGACACCTCCCTCGCGACACCGGGCCCATGGAAGCCCCTCAGATTAAGTAAATTGTCCCTCATTTGAGTCGGAGATCGGTGAGCGAGTCGCCGGATTTCCGTTCTGCCCCCTTCAATACCTTCAAAACGAACGGCCGCTCGAACTGCGCGCATCCCAATCCCCCTCGGCGGGTCACAGAAGCGGTGATTCCCCGGGTAGCACGGCTCCAGATAGCGCGGTTTTTCAGCTTACTTCATTTACAATGAACGGTTCGCGGTATGATTCGCGCCGCAAGAGCCGATTTGCCTCCGTGGCACGAGGGCCGATAAATCGTTCCGAACGGGGGTCGAAACGAAGGGTCGGTCCCACGATCAACCGGGAAGAGGCGAATTCGATTTCCAGGTCCGCCAGATGCCCGAGCATCCGGTCGACGGTGGCCTTTGTTTCAGGGCTGAAATCGACGGCGGCCTCGCGCAATCGATCCGCCCCGGGCGAACCGAGCAGATACGAGATATTTCCCTGCAAAGCGAGGCCGCCGGAGACGTGGCCGACCTCGACCGGGCAAGTCAGCTTTTCGGCGGAGCCGCTTCGGACGGCGTCAATGAAGTTCGTGGGATGAAGCACCCCTTCCTCCCCGTCGTAGCGTTCCGCCACCTTGCCGTCGCGGTCGCGAATCTCGACATGGTTGGCACCGAGGACGGTCGCGTCCTCGCATTCCGCGATGAACGCATGACTCTGCCCTTCGTATTTGCCGGCATCGCGCGATCCCGGCTTGGTGGGAAGATTGTGGACTTCCATAATCAGCGGAACCGGCCGGTAGTCGTAGTGGACGACCATCGTGTTTGGAGTCTCTCCCGCGTCGTTCCAGTAAAACCTTCCCCCCAGCGCGGTAACCGCCGGCGCCGGATCGTCCTGCCCGAGAGCCCAACGGGCCAAATCGAGCATGTGGGAACCATTGTTGGCCAATTCGCCGTTGCCGGTAGCCCACGTCCAATGCCAATCGTAGTGGAATTCGTCACGGTAGATCGGACTCATCGGCGCCGGTCCCGCCCAGAGGTTGTAATCCACTTCCGGCGGAATCGGCAGCGCGACGGTGCGACTCCCGATCGATTCGCGGAAGCGTCGAGTGAGCGCGCGGACGCGGATGAGCCGTCCGAATTCCCCCGCGTGAATCCGCTGCATCGCCGCGTGCAGGTTCGGAAAGGATCGGCGATGGGTGCCGCACTGAACGATTCGCCCGTGTTTCTTCGCGGCACGGACCATTTGCCGCGATTCCCAAAGGCCGTGCGCAAGCGGCTTCTCCGCATAGACGTGCTTGCCCGCCTCGCAAGCCCAGAGGGCGGTCAGGGCGTGCCAGTGGTTCGGCGTGGCGCTGACGACGGCGTCAACGGAATCGCTATCGAGGATACGCCGCATGTCCGTTTCGATGCTCGCGCAGGGGGTACCGGTAAGGTCCTCCGCTCGTTTCGCTCCTTCGGCGGCGCGCTTCGAATCGGGGTCGCATACGGAGACGATTCGCGTGCCCGGGATACGAGCGAACTGGGGCAACAATTGGCCGCCCCGCCAGCCCGCGCCGACGAGGGCGATCCGAACCGCTTCATTCGGACCGGATGCGCGCGAGCGCGACGTTAGAACCGCGGCCGCCGCCGCGGCGGCCATGAAATCTCTTCGTGTCGTGGGCATGATTGGAATTCTCGGTGTGATCGCGATCTCGTGCATGGGGGAAACCGCGGGAAGGCGAAACACGCCCGCGTTGCATGGCGGACCGCTTTACGAGGCGGGAAACGGACGAATGCGGTTGCTTGGGATTTCGAGGATCATTTCACCCACAACCGAATTCGGCGCGAAAATGGCTCTTCCCATCCATTGTAAGGGCCGCCGCTTCACCGTCAAGACGGCGGTTCGAAGAACCCCTTGGCCGAAGTTTCCGGTGCTTGGAATCCGTGCCGACGATTGTGGCGATTCAGCGCCTTGTTACCACACCGCCCTTGAGGAGAAGCGCATCGAGCGGGCGATACTTGACGCACGAAGATCGCTTCGGCTACGATAGAGATCGCGCCGTCGCGGTTTCGGCGGATGCTTCAGGTTGTTTTCGATGCCCTTGAATGATGCCACTGGAACGAATCAGGTGCCGGTATGATATTGAACCCAAAGCGAATCGCGGTACTCCTTTCGTTTCCCACCCTCGTCCTCCTCCCGTCGGCGATTGCCTCCGCGGAGTCGGTCCGCCCTACCGGGCTGATGTGCGAACTCATGGTCAACCCCGAGCGTACGACGATCTTCGACCCACAGCCGGAGTTTTCCTGGATCGTGCCGCTGGAACGTCGCGGCAGCAAGCAGACCGCCTACCGGATCGTGGTCGGCCGTCATACGAAGTCGCCGGATCGCGAGGAAGATATCCTCTGGGATTCCGGCAAGATGGAATCCGACAAAAGCGTCGCCGTCGAATACCAGGGAAAGCCGCTCGTTTCGGGCGCTTCGTACGTCTGGAAAGTCCGCGTCTGGAACGAAAACGACGCGCCGAGCGACTGGTCCGGCCCGCAACTGTTCAAGACGGGCGAACTCCGCGGCGGGGAAGGAATTGGCTCGGACTTCAACAGCCGGCGCACCACGCCGTGGTACCCGCTCGAACGGACCGAAGTCGCTCCGGTCAAGATCGTCAAGAAGGGACCGGGGCACTGGTTCGTCGATTTCGGTCGCGCGGCGTACGCCACGGTGAAGCTCGGTGGCGTCACTTCCGACGGCGACGGCTTAATCACGCTGCATCTGGGCGAACGTCCCGGACCGGATGACACGGTCCATCGCGACCCCGGCGGAACGATTCGCTATCGGGCCGTAACGATTCCGCTCCAGAATGGCACACACGACTACCGAGCCGTCATCCCGCCGGATAAGCGAAACACCGGAAGCGCCGCGATTAAGATGCCGCCGGAGGTAGGCGAAGTCTTGCCGTTTCGGTATTGTGAAGTGGTCGACATGCCGGGTGAATTGACCGCCGACCAGATTCGACAGATTCGCGTCCATTATCCTTTCGATGCCAACGCCGCGAGTTTCCATTCCTCGAACGAGGTCCTGAACGACGTCTGGGAACTCTGCAAGTATTCGATAATGGCGACCAGTTTCTGCGGCGTGTACGTCGACGGCGACCGGGAGCGTATCCCCTACGAGGCCGACGCCTATATCAACCAGTTGTCGCACTACTGCGCCGACCGCGAATTCACGCTGGCCCGGTACAGCCACGAATATCTCATCCTGCACCCCACTTGGCCGACGGAGTGGCCGCCGCACTCGGTCCTGATCGCCTGGGCCGATTACATGCACACCGGGGACCTCGAATCGGTCGCGGAATTCTACGACGACTTGAAGGCCAAGACGCTCATGGCCCTGGCCCGGGACGACGGGCTGATCAGCACGCGGACGGGCCTGGTGACGCCGGAGGTTCTGGAGTCGATCCATGGCGAACGGCTGGACGACATTGTCGACTGGCCGAAGGGAGAACGTGACGGGTACGACTTCCGGCCGATCAACACGGTAGTCAACGCAATGCACTACCGGACGCTGGTTATCATGAGCGATCTGGCGGATGCGCTCGGCAAGAACGATGATGCCAAGATGTTTCGAGACCGAGCCGAGAAGGTGGCGAAGTCAATCAACGAGAAGCTTTTCGACGCGGAGACCGGTCTCTACGTCGACGGCGCGGAATCCACGCACAGTTCGCTCCATGCGAACATGTTTCCGTTGGCGATGGGCGTGGTACCCGACGAACGACGAGCCAACGTGGCCGAATTCATCGCCGGCAAAGGGATGGCGTGCAGTGTGTACGGGGCGCAGTATCTGCTCGAAGCCCTTTACGACGCCGGCGACGAGGAGACGGGCTTGAAACGGATGATCGACACGAACACGGACCGTTCGTGGCCGCACATGATCTACGACGTCGGCACGACGATCACGCTGGAGGCCTGGGACGACAAGTACAAGCCCAATCAGGATTGGAATCACGCCTGGGGCGCCGCACCGGGAAATATCATTCCGCGGAAGTTGATGGGGATTGAACCGCTTGAGCCGGGTTTCAAGAAGGCCCGCATCTGCCCGAGACCGGCCGGTTTGGAGGAAGCCTCCATCAGGCTGCCGACGATTCGAGGCGCGATAAAGATGAAGTATCGTAAGACGGACGAAGGCGGTGCGATGAACGTCTCGGTTCCCGCGAACATGGAAGCGGAGCTTCACCTGCCGGTCCGAGATCCGAAGGAGGTTCGCGAGAGTGAGCGGCCCGCGGAGGAGAGCCCGTATGTGGCGTTCGAAAGGATTGAGGACGAGCGAGCCGTGTTCCTGATTGGATCGGGCGATTACCGGTTCACCTGGCGGAGTCCCTAACCCGGAGTGGACCGCGGGACGCCAAGCGGTTCCGCGCGGCGCCGGAATCCGTCGGAAAACACCTTCCAGCCTTTTCGGGGCGCGCTTCGCGATGCCCCCATGCCGCCGTGCGAAAAATGTGGGGCGAACGCCGGTGCGGGGCTTTTCACCGCCGAATCACGGGCTAGAATATGCGCGGAATCGGCCCGCAGGGAGCCTCGGAACGTCCCGCGATCAACACCGGTTTTCCCACACGAATATATCAGAAAAGGAAGTAAAACATGAAATTCTATGTTAGCGAAGATTGCACCGCATGCGGTTTGTGCGAGGCGACCTGTCCCGAAGTATTTGAGGTTGACGGCGATATCGCCACGGTCAAGCTCGACCCGGTCCCGGAGGAATACCAAGAGAGCGCACTGGAAGCGGAAGACGCCTGTCCAGTCGAGGCGATCTCACATGAGGACGATTGACCCGCGAACGGTTTAGCGCAGGTCTTCCTTGTTGAAGGACTCGCCGGCCTTGGCCGTCCCGGCCGCGTGCCAGATGGCGATGTCGACTTCGTCGCTAACGAAGCGGACGCTTCCGTCGCACATCGCCACGTTCACGCCGCCGGGGTGGTTGCTCCTCGCGGTATGCAGTGAAAAGTTCTGACCGCTGCCCGGTTTCCCGCCGCCCCCCATCAGATCGCCGAACCGCTGACTCCCTTTGTAAAGGCACGGCGCTCGGAGGTTCACCCC
Source organism: uncultured Planctomycetaceae bacterium (assembly GCA_964520785.1). Lineage (GTDB taxonomy): Bacteria > Planctomycetota > Planctomycetia > Pirellulales > Thermoguttaceae > CAZFQG01. The sequence goes on from CAZFQG010000060.1 coordinate 17,629, forward strand.
CACGGCGTCGCGGTTGTCGCACCAGCGCATCGAGTCGGGCGTGGTATCGTTGGGAGTCCGATTCACGGAGAAGACGGGGCCCTCGTCATAATGAATAGCCCCACGCATCGTGCCCCCCTGGCCGATGATCAGTTCGCTGAGCATGATCGTGTTGGAGGTACCGTCCGTAATCTCTCCGGGCTTGGCGCCATAGTTGTGGCCGAACGGTCCCTCGACGCGGAAGGGGCCGTCATCCGGATAGGGGCCGACCACGTTGTTGTGGATGGGGTTCTCCATCCGCCCGTAACCCAGATTAACGCAGTAGTTCGTCCGTCCGGCGGGCTGGCTGTCATAGCCTTCGCCCCACATGATTTCCGCCGTTGGATCGGAAGGGCAGTGGAACGCGGCCAACTGCGCGGTCTTGCAGAGGTTGAACTGTTCCCGTTCAAGCTGGGTGACGCTGTTGACGTCTACCCCCGCCCCGCCCCCCATCCAACCGCCGCCGGGGTTCAGGTGCCACACAACCATGTCCTCCGCCCACTGTTCACCCATGTACGAGAAGAGCCGAGTACACCAGGGCCATTCGACCCCGGAGGGGACTCCCTTGCCGTACGAACCTTCGTTGAGGTATCCGTATCCGGGCGGAAACTGCTTATGCGCGGACATGTACATGTGCATGGCCACGCCGATTTGCTTTTCGTTGTTCGTACAATGGATCCGTCTGGCCGCTTCCCGCGCCGCTTGGACGGCCGGAAGCAGCAGAGCAATCAAGATGCCGATGATCGCGATGACGACCAATAGCTCGACGAGCGTAAAACCACGACCGCGCGGGTCGGCTCGACGAAAAGACTGAAATCGAATTGGGCGCATTAGTGACCTCCAGGTAAAGCTGATTACACGAATCATCATTTAGCCTAACCGAAATTCGCGGCGGCGTCAATCAAAGGCAACTTCGGTGCCACGGAGCGATAAACGGACCGGTCTTTCAGGGTAAGCCACCGGCGCCGCGAAGCGTCTCGCTAACGAATTCCGGGCCGATCCCCCGATGATAATCCAAATACCCGCCCGGAAAAACCGAATTACCGGTACTTCCGTTGTATAATTCCAAATTCTCTTCGTTTCTACGCTCTTCTCGACCGGAGCGTTTGCTACAATTCCTCAACAAGACTCCTCGTGCATTGTAAGTGCAAATCTTCAAAATCATCTCCTTTGTCAAATGCGTCAAATCCACAGAGCCGGGTTGTTGCGGCTGATTTTGCTCGTTGCCGTTGTAGTGGTTACTTCGGGCGGTATGATATATACCCGTCTGATTTACGCTCCCTTGCGGGATCCGGCGGACGCCACCCCTGAAGAATTGCTCATTTGGGCGGCAACGGTCGATCTATCGCAAACGCCGGAGCGTACTCGTTCGACGCTCGCGGTTCGGTTGGAGCGCGAGTATCGCGGGCGTTTTGACCCGGCCGCCATTCGCGAGTCGACCGCGCCGAAATACTACGACCGGGTGATGGCCAACCTTCCCATCTTGTTCCGAACCTGGGTTTTCGACCGGGCGGAGGCCTATCAAGAAGCGGACCCGGGCGAACGGAAACGGCTCATCGACGACACGCTGTCGGCAGTCGACGCCTGGGGTTCCGCCGAGATATGGAACCGAGGCGCGTCAAACGGCTCTGAATCCTCGACAACCGCGTTTCTCCAGCGTATTCAGAACTGGCGAGAGGAAGCGTCGATTGAACAGCGAGCCCGGCTGGATACATTCCTGCGCGACCTCCAGGCCACCCGGTTGATGCGGGCAATCCTTGGCGTCGGAGAACGAGGGAATGCGGAGAAGGAGTGAGGAGCGTGGGTGGAAAGCGACGGGCCGAGCCGGTTGGAAATCGATAAGAACCCCGGAAAGAATGCCCCATCTATCACCGGCTGCAACATATCACGGACATGAACGCTCGTTCGGAAGCATCTTCGGACCGCGAAATCGACACCGGGCTCCAAATCCGTTCGTCGAAACGGCGTCTTGACTCCCCCCCGGGAAGTCCGCCGGTTATTCATGCGGGGCTCCTTGGACCAGGCGGCGTACCAAAAACCCCCCGCGACCGGCGGCCGCGGGGGGTTGTGGCCTCTCGTGAATTTCGCGATATCTCGCGTGCGATCAGAAGTTGATCTGGGGCAGTTCCGCCAGCGCCTCCTCGATCTTCTCTTGCGGGTAGGCGTAGTCCTCCAACTCGTTGTTGAAGTACCGCTCGTAGGAGCCAAGGTCGCAAATGCCGTGACCGCTGAAATTGAAGACGATGCACTTCTCTTCGCCCGTCTCGCGGCACCGCTCGGCCTCGACGATGGCGGCGCGGACGGCGTGGGAGGTTTCCGGGGCCGGAATCGTCCCCTGGGTTTGGGCGAACAGAAGGGCGGCCTGGAAGCACTCGATCTGATGATAGCCGCGCGCTTCGATGAGGCCCAGCTTCGCGGCGAGGCTGACCAAGGGGGCCATGCCGTGGTACCGCAAACCGCCGGCGTGAATTCCCGGCGGGATGAAGCCGTGGCCGAGGGTGAACATCTTGATCAGCGGGGTGAGTTTGGCCGTGTCGCCGAAATCGAAGCGGTAGTCGCCGCGGCTCATCGTGGGACATGAAGTCGGCTCGACGGCAATGAATTGGATGTTCTTCCCGGCGATCTTGTGCCTCAGGAAAGGGAAGGCCAGCCCGGCATAGTTGCTGCCGCCGCCGACGCACCCGATGACCACGTCCGGACTGTCGCCGGCGATCTCGAACTGTTTTTCCGCCTCCAACCCGATGATCGTCTGGTGGAGCATGACGTGGTTGAGCACGCTGCCGAGGGTATACTTCGTATCGTCGTTCGTGGCCGCCACTTCGACCGCCTCGCTGATGGCGATACCCAAGCTGCCCATACAGTCGGGGTCCCTCTCGAGAATCGCGCGGCCGCACTGGGTTTCCGGCGACGGGCTCGGGACGACTTCGCTACCCCACGCGTGCATCATCGCGCGGCGGTACGGCTTCTGCTCGTAGCTCACCTTCACCATGTAGACCTTGCACTTCATGCCGAACAGGGCACAGGCGAACGCCAGCGAACTTCCCCACTGACCGGCGCCGGTCTCGGTGGAGAGCTTCTCGATTCCTTCCTGCTTGTTGTAGTACGCCTGGGCGACGGCCGTGTTCGGCTTATGGCTCCCCGGAGGGCTCAAACTCTCGTCCTTGTAGTAAATGCGAGCCGGGGTTTTGAGCGCCTTTTCGAGGTTCGTGGCGCGGACCAGCGGCGAAGGACGCCAGATGCTCAAGGCTTCGCGGACGCCGTCGGGAATATCGATCCACCGCTCTTGAGAGACTTCCTGGGCGATCAATTCCTTGGCGAAGATCGGCTCCAACTCGGAGGGGTGCATCGGCTGCTGCGTGCCGGGATGCAGGGGCGGGGGGCAAGGCTCCGGCATGTCCGCCTGCACGTTGTACCAAGCCTTCGGCATCTCGTCTTGGCCGAGGAAGATTCGTTGAACCATCGCTGTGCTCCAAACAAGGAAAGAAATCGAAATATCGAGAAACTCTTATTGTAATCGCATGAAGCGCGATGACAACCGGGCCAGGGGGGTGGGGATGACCGGGTGCGGCCGACCTGGGGGAGGCCATGCAGGGAGCCGCGGCACCATAACCAAAACCCCTCTTGCGAGGGACATGCTATCGCCGTCCTTCAAGGCTGTCGCAGAGTTTTGCAAGCGCCTCCGTCTCGATCTGACGGACACGTTCGCGGGTCAGGCCGAGCCGTTCGCCAATCTCCTTGAGAGTTTGCGGTTCATTGTCACTCAGGCCGAACCGCATCCGCAGCACGGTCGCTTCGCGTGGGTCCATGACCTCCAGTTGCTCTCGAATGTGGCGAAGGTTGTCGTGCTCGACCAACTCTTCCTCGGGACTCCGCGAACTCTCGTCCATCACCATCTCGCCGAGAGACCACCCGGCGTCGGACTGATCGGTTTGCGGCGTCAGGTTGTATATTTTGATCGCCTTCTTGATGATGGGTAGTTTCCGGCGCGGCAGGCCGAGCACCCGGGCGACCTCCTCCGGGGTAGGGCTGCGTCCGAGTTCCTCCGCCAGACGGGTACTGGCGCGGCGCCACTTGGAAAGCAACTCCACCATGTAGGCCGGAATCCGGATCGTCTTCGCGGAGTTGATCAGGGCGCGTTTGATCGACTGCTTGATCCAGTAGCTCGCGTAAGTGGAGAACCGGGTCCCCATCGCCGGATCGAACCCCTCGACGGCCCTCAGGAGCCCCAGATTGCCCTCTTCGATCAAATCCTGAAGGCTCAATCCCTTGCCGGTGTATCCCCTGGCGATGTTCACGACCAGACGCAAATTGGCCCGGACCATTCGATCTCGCGCCTGCAAGTCGCCAAGGCCGACGGCAACCGCCAATTCTTGTTCGTCGTCCGCCGTTAATAGTTGCGTTTCATTGATTTCGCGAAGGTACGTTTCCAGAGGCGATTGAACGGAAGAGGCGTCGGCACAAGGAGCTGGAATCGTAGTCATAGGCTTTTGGCGTCGGGTGAACTCGATTGGACAAGGTGAACCGGATCTGGCGCGACGACGCCCCGGGGACCTCGTCACCTTCGCGAAAGGCGGCCGCGTTTCGCGACCGAAACTCATAATATGCCGGCCGCGCCGGTCGCCCGGAGCCTTTCGAAGTCACCGAGGCCGGCGCTTCCAGGGGAGGTTCTCAAAGACGCCGATCTCTCGGAGACCTACCGGAAGTCGGGCGATAAATCCACGGCGCTAAACTAATTGTATGGCACGAAAGGTTACAGAGTCTATCGACGCCGCCGCGGACGTTCTGAAACACCGCGTAAACTGGACGGGCTGAACGCATTATTCCGTTCACTCCGACGGTGCGGAAAAGAAAGGCGATGGTGAACCGCTTCTGAACCGGCCGTGCCCACCTTCCCGGTTTGGGTCGATTGGTCCCATGCCGAGGCGGGGCTAACCTTGCCTCCTCGTCATTGCGGCCCCATTCGGCAGGCTTCTCCCGTTTTGCCCAGGCCTAATTCAGTGATTAATCCTAGAAAACAATTGAAAGGGATTCCGATAGCGGGAGTGGCTTACCTTATTCGCTGAGTGAAGCCTACCGTGTCGTTTTGGGTAAATCAGGCTGCTTCTAGCATGTGAGGCCTCGAATGAAAAGCGTTTATTGGTTGCGGCCGTGGCGGCCGCTGTGTCTTTGCGTCCTGGGTTTCGTCGCGATGGCGTGGGCCTGGCCGGCACATGCTTGGCAACCTTCGGATCCCTCGAACGTCGTCGCGCAGGAGCAGAACGTCATTGATAATTTCGAGTGGGCGGAAAACCCGCCACGCATGGCGAAGCAGGCGGGGCCGCCCCCCCTTCCCATCCACTTGCCCCAGCCGGGCCTCTTCCAGAAATTCGGCGTCACGGCCAGCGGGTGGGCGAATGGCGGCTACACGGCCAACGGCTACAGTCCCAATGACGGTAGCAACGGAATCGTCTACCTGAACGACCAGTCGAATGAGTTCCTTCTTAATCAGCTCTGGTTCGCGTTCGAACGCAAGCTGTCGGACAGGAAACATATCGACTGGGGCGGCCGTTTCGACATCCTCTACGGCAGCGACTGGCGCTATGGGGCATGTACCGGCTTGGAGACCAACATCAACTCGCCCGACCAGCTCAACGGTTGGTGCCTGCCGCAGATGTACCTCGAGGGCAAGATCGGCAGGCTCAAAATCAAGGGGGGGCACTGGGCCTCGATGTACTCCCATGAAGTCGTCCCCGCTCCCGGCAATTTCTTCTACTCCTACAGCTATTCGATCGCCCTGGAACCTCTTCTGACGACCGGATTCATCGGCGAATACCAGCTCACCGAATCGTTCGCCCTCGTCGCCGGAACGCAAAACGGCTGGAACACGTGGGAGGACCCGAACAAGAAGTGGAACATGATCGGCGGCTTCCGTTGGACGCCCAGCGAGAAGAGTTCCATAAAGTGGAACTTCGTCACCGGTCAGGAAGATCCGAGCGGGCATTACAACCGCTTCGGTTCCTACCTGGTGTGGAACCGGACGCTCACCGAAAAACTCTCGATGGCGTGGCTGTACACGTACCTGCTCGACGAGAACGGAAGCTGGAAGAACGGACCGGCCCACCTTTATACCCCGGGCAATCCGAACTCGAACATCCACGCCCTGTGTAACTGGCTGACCTACTCGCTCAACGAGAAATGGTCGGTCGGGTCGCGGATCGAATGGATGTGCGCCCCGGACGGGTTCGGTATTTACCGCGGCTATTGCAGCGACTTCTGGGAATTCACCCTCGGAGCGAACTGGCGGCCCTGCCCCAACCTGGTCGTCCGTCCGGAAGTCCGCTGGGACTGGACCTCCGACGACAACGTCAGGCCGTTTAACGACGGAACCCGGTCGAACCAGTGTCTGTTCGCCGCCGACTTCATCTTCCTGTACTAACCTCCGGCGAATCGACCCCGAAACGAATCGTCACCTCCTCTCGAAGAAGCCCTCGCGCGGGTAACCTCCGGCTCCGGCCGGATGAAACCCTCCGCGAGGGTTTTTTCGTCGACGCGGCCGCACGGCCCAAGGAGAAAGCGGCCGAGCGATTGCTCCGCCGGCCCCTTGACGTCACCCCGTCGGTAGGGTATCCTTGTTCTTTTCCCGCGCGAGACGGTGTGGGCTTTCTCGCCGTTTTCAAACCAATTCCGCATAACGAGAAATCGGCGGACGCGAAACGCGTTTCCCTTGCCGATTCGTCTTACCATGTCTTTCGAAGCAGTCATTTTCGATCTCGACGGGACGTTGCTGGACACCCTCGAGGACATCGCCGACGCGACGAACCGGGCTCTTTCCGCGTTCGGTTTCCCGGTCCATCCGGTCGATGCCTACCGGTACTTCGTCGGCGACGGGGTCGCGATGCTCGTAAGCCGGGTCGTGCCGGAATCACACCGGCGGAACGAAGCGCTCGCCGCGTCCCTGGGCGAGGCGTTCGCCGCGAATTATGCCGAATGCTGGGCGGCGAAGACGCGCCCCTACCCCGGCATCTCGGAAATGCTCGACCGGCTCAGCGCGGCGGGCATCCCCATGGCGGTCCTTTCGAATAAACCGGACCGCTTCACGCGGGACTGCGTGTCGGGGCTCTTAAGCGACTGGCATTTCGACGTCGTCCTCGGCCACGGAGGCTCGATCCCCCGCAAACCCGACCCGACCGGGTCGCGGCGGATCCTGGACCATTGGGACCTTCCCCCGAGCGAGGTTCTGTACGTCGGGGATACTTCCACCGACATGAAGACCGCCTGCGCCGCCGGGGTGTATCCTCTGGGCGTCTTGTGGGGTTTTCGGCCGGCCGAAGAACTCCGCGCCGCCGGCGCAAGGCGGCTCGTGTCGCACCCGCGCGAAATCGTCGACCTCTTGGGGGCGTAGTCGCCCCGTGCCGCATGGGAGTCCCTCGTCATGAACATCCCTCTCGTACTGGCCCATCCCGATCCCCGGAGTTTCAACCTTCCGGTCGTCACCAGCACCAAGGCGCAGCGGAAGGAATGGCTCGAGGAGGTCCGCCGCACGGTAACGGACATGTTTGGTCCCGTCTGAAGGGTGTCGATTCGCCGAACCATTTCCAATCGCCATTTCTTGAGAAGGTGCTTCGCTTTTTCCGCCGGAGTATTGACATTAGTCGCGAATTCGGCTACGCTGGGTGTAATATGCCCTTCTTCCGCAGCGTTCTACCGGTTCGCTCGACAGGTCAACGGAGGGAAAGATAGGACGGCCGCGGGCGCGGGGAGATTCATAACCTACTCTAGGGAAAGGAATTGCGATGTTCTCGACGAAGCAGGAAAGAAGCGGGTTGATTCGTTCTCGAAGTCTGCGCGTGGAATTGTTGGAAAACCGCACGCTGCTCAGCGCGGCGACCGTGACCGCTCCTGGAGAGGGGGGGGTGAATCAGTCCGAGGTGGCCTTTTGTGAGTGGATTATCCAGGTGGACGATACGAAACTTGCCGCTGGAGACAAGGTCCAGGCGATGCAGGGCCTCCTCGACTCGGCCTGGGCTGACGCGAAGTGGGAGGCGGAAAAGGGCGACCCGACGTACCGGTCGCTGTGCGGGATCTACGATACGCCGGTTGTTGAAGAATCGCTGGGCTGCAACGACATTTTTCTGGTCCGGACGAAAGGCGGTCTGTCATGCTCTCTGGCCGACACCGTCTTCAAGTCGATTCCCGGCGCGAAATATGTCGACCCGAACCTTTATGGGACGGTCGATGCGTTTCCGCACGATCCGCCGAATGATTACTACTATATGCATGAGGGAGAATGGTGGCCGGACGGCCGTGATTACTTGTGGGGGCTGAATAATACGGGGCATCCGGTCGGAGAACTCAACTACAGGTCGGCAGTCTACGATGCCGATATTGACGCTCCCGAAGCGTGGGCTATTTCGACGGGATCAAGTTCCACGGTGGTCGCCGTGCTCGACTACGGGGCGGATCTGGATCACGAAGACCTGGAAGATAATCTCTGGGTCAATCTGGTGGAAGCGAACGGGACCCCTGGCTTTGACGATGACGGCAACGGGTACGATGACGACATTCACGGCGTGAATTTCTTTAATCTAAGTGAACCGCCCCAAGACCCCGAAAACAAGGATCATGGGACCCACGTCTCCGGCACGATCGGCGCCGTCGGGAACAACGGTCCGAATGTTGGAAAGGTCATCGGCGTTTGTCCGGAGGTGAGTATCATGGTATTGCGTGTCGCCGATGACGGTGGACACATTACCTCCGCTCGAGTGATCAAGGCCCTCCAGTACGTGGAAATGATGAAACGCGACTACGGCGTGAACATCGTTGCCACGAACAACAGCTATTTCCTCCCCGATCCACTGGACGAATCGGAGGAAGAACCCCCGGCGCTCAATTTCGAAGTGCTTGAGGGAGTAATCGAGGACCAAGGCGAGGAAGAGATTCTCTTCGTCACCAGCGCGGGCAACAAGGGGTTCGATATCGGCCCGTCCGCTACGACACAGTATCCCGCCGCTCTGGACTGCGACAATATGATCGTCGTCGGCGCCAGCGATGCGAGCGATGAGTGGTGGCCTCTCTCGAACTGGGGCGACACTGAGGTCGACCTGGTCGCTCCGGGAGTACGGATCGTCAGCACCCTCAATCCGAATGAAGCCAACAGCTATAGCGATTACGGGGTGAAGAGCGGCACGTCGATGGCGACGCCGCACGTCACGGGCGCTGTGGCTCTCTTGGCTTCTTCCGCTCCGTCGGCAACGGCCCTGGAAATCAAGGAGGCCATCCTGAACACGGTCGATACTCCGGCCTCGCTGTCCGTCGGTCCCGCGACGGTCACTCGCGGGCGGCTGAATGCCGCACGCGCGCTCAAGGCATTGGACGGCGTCGCGGACGCTCCGGAAGGGGAATCTCAGAGTCTCATCGTCACTCCCGGTCAGGGATTTGACGGGCAGGTCTGCGCGAAAGACCCCGAGACGACCACGTTGACGTACAGCATCTCTCAAAACGTTGAGCACGGTGAACTCACTTTAGAGTCCGACGGATCGTTTACCTATCAGCCGCAATCCGGTTGGACCGGTCTGGATCAGTTCTCGTTCATTGCGAGCGACGGCCAATTGCAGTCCGGCGCGACTATGGTGGAATTGATGGTCGGTAACGAAGGTGACGTCTGGCGCGAGATTGACCGCGAAAACGCCATCCACCGCGCACTGTTCGAAGAGTACGGCGCCTCCGTCGCGATCGACGGAGACTATATGGTCGTCGGCTCTCCGGGCTTGGTTTGGCAAAACGACAGTTGGTGGAGTGACTTGGTGTACGATCCGATAAACGACATTGAGTACAGAGACGGAGACGAACGGGCCGGCGCCCTTCTCTACAAACGTGTCCCGGGAGAGGGTTGGTTATACGTCAACAAGTTCATGATACCCGACGAAGAGGCCGACGGAACGGACATCGCCTATCCGCAGGCGGGATTCTCCGTCGCGATTGACGGTGACACGGTCGTCGTGAGCAGTCCGAATCTCATGCTGAGCCAGGAGGATTATTCGCGCTCGGTCTATGTGTTCGAAGACACGAGCCAGACGCAAGACTGGTCGGAAATGCAGCGAACGGCCCTTATTCCGACCACGGGCAACGACGAAGACGACTACATGAACGGCTTTGGATACGACGTTGCCTTGGAATGCGGAGCGGCCTGCGGAGACGTTATTGCGGTTGGTGCTCGATTCGACAGCGACTACGGCACGTTCAGCGGCGCCGTCCATCTGTTCGTCAAAGGGGAGGAAGAGGAATGGAGTGAGATAACCGACGTCAAAATCGGCGGCGCATATTTGGGCTCCCATGCGTTCTTTGGCGAAGCCGTGGAGATTTCCGGCGACACGCTCGTCGTCGGCGCCCCAGGCGATAGTTCCAACCAAGGCGCGACGTACTTCTTCACGGATACGTCGGCAAACTCGGACTGGACGCAGACGAGCTACGTCAAGGTGACGGTGCCGACGGGGATCGCTGGAGATTGGTTCGGTTCTTCCCTGGATATTGACGGAGACAGGGTGGTAATCGGTGCCCCTAAGCAGGATCAAGGCGCGGACGCCGATGTGGGGGCCGCGTATGTTGTAACGAGACAAGGCGGTAGTTGGAATCAGACTCCAGTTGCCCTTTCGGTGTCCGGCGCGGAAGCAGGCGATCAGGTCGGTTGCTCCGTCGCTATCGATGATTCGTGGATACTCCTTGGAGCGATTGGAGACGATACTGGTGCCCAAGGGACGGTTACCGAAGGGGCCGCATACGTCTTCAAGCACAGTGCTTCCGGCTGGAGTCAGGCTCAGGTCCTTACCGCCGCCAAGAAGTATTCGTATGCGGCGTTCGGGCACGCGCTGGACATCGAGGGTCCCAACGCGGTGATCGGAGCCCCCGGTTATGGCGCCTATGGCGCGGTCAACGAGTTCTCGCTCAACTATGTCCCTTCGGTAAATGATCTCCAGGTCGAGTTGACCAGTGCCACCGCCTATTCCGGACAGATCACGGCTAGCGACCCCGAAGGCGACACCATCCAGTACATCGAACCCGACGCTCAGGCACAGGGCCATCCGACGGACGAACCCGACTACGGCACGTTGTCGCAATGGAGTACTACCAACGGCACCTTCGTCTACACTCCCTCGGTGAACTTCCCCGGCTACGACTCGTTCACCTTCTGGGTCGACGACGGATACGACCATGCGGAAAAGACGTTCTCGATCAATACGCTGCCGCAAGTCACCGGCGTCGGCGTATCCGGTTCGGACGCGGGCTGGGCCGGGGGAGTCATCGATTCCGTCGACTGGGCCGACGACAATATCCCGTGGGACAGCGTCGACCGGATTGTCGTCCATTTCGACGAGCCGCTCACGCTTCAAACGGGACACATCTCCATCGTCGACTCCGCGCAAAACAGTCTTACCGTCGCGGACCTCGATCCGGTCGATCCCCAGAACACGGTGAGTTGGATCATCGAACTCAGCGCCCCCCTCTCCGAGGAAGACGAGTACACGATCACCATCGCCGACGACCTGGAGGACGCCGAGGGCTTCGCGCTCGACGGCGAGATGACCGGCGGTGTCTTCCCGTCCGGCAACAACGCTGCGGGCGGGGATTGGACGTTCGTCTTCAGGACCCTTACCGGCGATGCCAGCGCCGACGGGTACGTCGGCCAAGCGGATTTGGATATCGTCCTGGCGAATTGGGGAGACTCCGTTTCGCCCGGTGATAGGACTTGCGGCGACGTCGATGTTGACGGAACGATCAACTCCGGCGATCTGAACGTCGTCCGCGCCTACTGGGGGAACGGGACTCCTCCCGGACGCGCGGCGAGCGGTTCGAGTTCGTCACTCGCTCGCCCGCCGGTGACGATTGACGACGTCGACAACTCCTCGCAACGAAGCCTCTCCGGCTACGTCACTCAGGACCTCCTCTTCGAGGCGGTTCAGGACTGGCTAAGCGCGGAGTTGAGGTTGGAATTGACCTCCGGCCGCCTATACCAGGACCGCTACGGTTCCGATCTGACTCCGTCGGAAAAGCTGATCGACGCACACCCCACCGTTGAGTACGACACCTACCTGAGCGCAAACGGACCGGAGAACCCCGCGTTGACTATCGGCGGCGCGGTCGACCTGGGTGGATCGGCCGACCTCACGATGAATGAGACAACCATTGACGCCGCCTGGTTCGGAACCTCTGATACCGATATCGGGGACGTGTTGTTAAGCCGCGTGACGATTTCGGATGACGCCGTCGGCATCTGGTCCCTTCTGGTGAGCGACGTCGGTGGCGGAAGCTATCTTGTTTCGGGAACGATTTCGAAGGGAGTCCTGCGTCTGACAATGTGAATATCCCTGGGATGCACGCCCTCGAACGGGACGTGCATCGCGTGTCTTTACGCTTCATTCTTTTGGGAGAAAAACAATGAAAACCAAAAAGTTCTTCTTCGTTTTCTGCGTTGCATGTCTGCTCTTGTGTGATTCCACCGCGCGCGCGACCGACTTCATTCATGAAACGGCCACGTTGTCGAAAGGCCACGGACGGATATTGTTCGCCGGGACGGCGGTCGGTGACCTTGTGCTGATCGCCGGCGGTGGGTCGGGCCTCGCGGCTCGCACGGACATTGTCGACATCTACGATACGGCGTCGCGGGAATGGACCACCGAGACGTTAAGCGTACCGCGCCAAGCGATCTCGGCGGCCGCCGTCGGCGACGTGGCCCTCTTCGCCGGGGGCGACAAGTACTATTATAACCCGCCGGCCAATCCGGATTACGGCGCGGTGTACAGTGACGCGGTCGATTTGTACGACTCGGCATCCGGAACGTGGACGACCGCCGTCCTTTCCGAGCCCCGCGCGCACATGGCGTCGGTGACCGTCGGTGAATTGGCACTGTTCGGCGGCGGGATCGGGTATTGGGATTCGCACATCGCCGAAAGGAACGCCGTCGACATTTACGACGCGACCGGCCGAACGTGGACCGCGACGACGCTTCCGACCGCCGCCGGCACCAACATCACGGCGCTGGCCGCCGGCGGGCTGGCCCTCTTCGCGGACGGCGATACGGTCGACGTCTATGATCCGGCGACCGGCTCGTGGACGACCACGGCCGTCCCAGGTGACCGGCTGGGGCTCGGCGAGGCCGCCGGAGACAAGGCCGTCTTCATCGGCGAGGACGGAGCGGCCGTCTTCGACGCGACGACGCGCCAGTGGACGTTTACCGACGAACCGGCCGCGCCTACCGGCACCCCTCTGTGGACGGGAACGCTTCAGTCGAGCGCGGCCGTCGGAGAGACGATCGTTTTCGGGGGCATCGGCCGCTGCGTGACCTACGACACGGCCGCCGGCGAGTGGGGAAATCCCGACCCCGACGGCTCCTCGCTCACCTACGCCGGGGCCGCGACAAGTCTGGACGGGAAGGTACTTTTCGATAGTCAGTGGATATGGGAACCTCAGGACCCT
>CAZFQG010000061.1:0-30907 GCA_964520785.1 uncultured Planctomycetaceae bacterium
ACCGTGGGGTCGTCCATCGCGACGGGCGGGTCGTTCGTATCGCCGATGGTAATCGTGACGGCCCGCTCGAAAGTCAGTCCGCCGGCGTCGGTGGTCCGGACACGGATCGAATAGGTCGCCTGCGTCTCGTAATCGAATACGGCACGAGTCTTCAGTTGATCTCCTTCAATGGCAAAGCCGCCGTTGTCCGCGTCGCCGGCACCCGAAACCAAGGCATAGGTGAAGGTATCGCCCAAATCGGGGTCGGCCGTCGAGAAGGAACCAACGAGCGTGCCCTCCGGAAGGTTCTCGTCGACCGAGTTGCTGGATAAGGTGATCCCGGTGGGCGCGTCGTTCACTCCGAATATCGTAATGACGACCGAGGCGGTAGCCGCATTACCGCGAAGATCGACGACGCCGTAGAGGAAGTCGTCCGTCTCGGACTGGCCCTCGCGGAGATAGTCGAACCGGCCGTCCGGATCGTAGACGATGGACCCGTCGCCGACGAGGGACGCACTGCCCACCGTGCCGGCCGTGTCGATCCCGGTGAATGAGAGGATGTCGCCGGCATCCGGATCGAGATCGTTCGAAAGGAGGTCCGAAACGTAGACGGTCGTGGACGATTTCTCGTCCGTCGACGCCCGGTCGTCTTGTGGCAGGGGCGGGCCCTGCACGACGACACGGATCGAGCCGACCGGGGTACCGTCTTCCACCTCCGGCACGCTCACGCTCATGGTGTAGGTGCCGTATTTCGGGTAGGCATGCACGATGCCGTCGGCAATCGCGATGACCGGGGCATCGTCCTCCCTGGGTCGGCCTTCGAAGACATGGACGGCGCCGTAACCGGCGCCCGCCTGAGGATCGCCGATGAGAATGTCGTCGAAACCGTCGCCGTCGTAATCGCCGACTCCGGCGATCGATCCGCCGCCGCTTAAGCTAGGCCTCGAAACGCCGCTGATGAGTTCGACCTCCCGCGTACTCCAGCCGGACGCCTCGCCGTAATGGAGAAACACGCGCCCAAGTTGTATTGGCTCGTACACGAGAGCGTCGGCAATCAGGAGATCGCCGAAGCCGTCACCGTCGACGTCGCCGGCGGAGGCGATTTCCTGGCCGAACGCGAGGGAATCCGGCTTCGGCGGGATGAGTCGCGGCACCGCGCCAATGCCTCCCTTCTCGCCGAGGAAGACGTACACGGCGCCCTTGCCGCCTTGTGAACCCGTATATCCTGGCGCGGAAACGGCCACGTCGCCGAAGCCGTCGTCGTTGAGATCACCCAGGGCGGCGATACTCGAGCCGAATAGGAGCCATTCGGCGTTCCCCTCGAGAACCGTCTCGGGTTGCTCGTGCAGTCCGAAGATGGAACTGCCGCGGAACAGGTAGACCCTTCCGGCCGCTTCTCCGGCGGCACCGTCTTCGGAGGGGGCGGTAATCATGACGTCGTCGAATCCGTCACCGTCGACGTCCCCCACGGCGGCCAGCCCGGAACCAAATCCGCCGCCAAATCCGCCGAGCCGCGTCTGGCCTTCGTAGGTCCAGATTGGCTCACGCGAAAGCCCGTCCGGCCCGCCGAGGAACAACTGGACGATACCAGCGGTCCCGGTGTGCGGCGAGCCGATCAAAACGTCATCGAATCCGTCGCCGTTGACGTCGCCGGCGGTGGAGACGCGGGTGCCGTATTCCTGGTACTCGTGGAATCCGTACGAACTCCATACCGGCTCGGAAATCCCATTGGGAGAACCCAAATGGAGCGACACCCGACCGCGCACCGTGTAGACCTCCGTCCCCACGGTGCCATCGGGGTTGACGACCGGTCTGGTGAGTTCGACGGTTGCCGACGGCGTGCTGATCAAGACGTCGTCGAAACCGTCGCCGTTGACGTCGCCGGCCGAGGCGACGCGCTCGTCCCCATCGCCAAGAATCAAGTCGCTCAGGCCGTCGCCGTCGAAATCGCCGGCGGCGATGCTGTTTCCTATGGAACCGAAGTTGGGATTTCCCTGGATGGTCATGGACGGCTCGCCCCATTCCTCCGTTACCGGCTCGATGAAGGGAACCGAAATGAACTCGGGCGGCGTCCCGTCGCCGAAGTCGACGAGCAAGTCGACCATTCCATCTCGCGGGACGAACGACCGGCCCGGATCACGAACTTCGACAAGGAAGCGAGTCTGTTCTTGTTGATGGATTTCGTCGTCGAGGCTGATCGGCGTCACGATGAGCGATGCGCCGGTCTGGACGGCTGGCAGGGCGCCTTCGATGTCGATCTCGACCATCTGCCCGACGGCGACGTTTTCCAGGGAAATCGTACCGCCGGCCAGGAGGCTCATCTTGTTCGAGTAGCGGTCGGTGGCGATCGTCGCGCTCTTGGCGACGATGCCGCCGGGCGAAACGACCTCCAAGTCACCGTCAAAGACATGGACGCCGGCCAGCTCGATTGAACTGAGGGAATCGATCCGGAGGTCTCCCGGCCCGAGGACGTCGACCGCCAGGCTGCGGACGGCGGTCCGGATGCCGAAACCTTGATCCGCGACGATTGAAAGCGTATCGCCGCCGATGAGCACGTGTTCCGCGCCCTCGATGGCGCCGGCGCGGATGGAGAGTTTGTTCGCCTCGAGCGTGGGTATTCCCAGCGCGCCGCGGGCCGTCCCCTCCGCGAACGCGACGCGGCCGCCTGCCTCCAAGACGGTCTCGCCGGAACGGTTTCGGATGGCGCCGTTCTCCGTAAAGATGATGTTCGAGGCCCAGAAGTGGATCGGTTCGTCGGCGACGATCTCCGTGTCGACGATGATATCCCGCGCGACTTCCAGGCTCAAGGGGCCGGTATAGCCCGGGCCGATGAGAACGCTCAGGTTGGCCTGGATTCGAGGTTCGGTCCCCCAAACATTCGGACTGACGAGGACGTCGAGCCCGGCCGCGACGTTGACCTCTTCGCCAATTACGGAGGGATTCGTCCCGGGCACGGAGACGACCGAACGGGCCGCGTCGAGAGTCACCGTGCTATTCCACGTTTCTAAAACACCCGCCAGCTCGATTGCGCCCGCGCCGCCGGCCGTGATATGAATGTTGTCGGCCCCCATGTTAACCGCGCGGACGGTCGATTCCGTCAGCAGGATGATGTCACCGGCCGGAGTAAAGACGTGCTCGAACGTCTTCGTACCGGCGGTGCCGACGTCCCTCACCCAAACGTCACCTTCGGCCAGGACGTCGACGACGTACTCGGCGGCGTCCGCGTACAGGGCGACGGTCCCGGAGGAGGCGACGTGAACGGTCTTCGCCACGATCAGACTGTTGGCGGCCGAGGTCAAATTGCGCGCCTCGAGGTCCACCATAGCCGCTTGGACCAGGGCGCCGTCATCGAAGAAGAGATCGCCGGTCGTATGGATCGCGACCATGTCGCCCCCAAGCAACTTGCCGCCGACGCGCAGCTCGGCTCCGCTTTGGATGCTCAGGACATCCGCCGAGAAGGCCTCGGCGAAACCGAGCCCGTTGATTCGGTTCGCCGCTTGGATGACCAACTCATCGACGGCCGCGAGGGAGAGGCCCGCGAGGTTGACGTTGCCGTCTAGTTCCTCGACGACCGGAACGACGAGCCTTCCGGCGTGGATGAGTTCCGTGAAGAGGGTCGGCAGCTCCTCCACCACCATTCCGGAGTACTGTTCGGGATTGACGAACGTGAACTCGGTGGACGAAATGGGAGTGTAAACGGGGGTAAACTCGGAGAACCGAATGAGAACGTCGTCGCGTCCGACCTCTTCCGTAAGCGACTCGCCCGGAAGGAGGACGATCGCGCTTTCCAGGGTAACGCCTTCGGCCGCCTCGAGCATCGTTTCGAGATCGACGACCGTGCCGGTTTCCGCGTCGAGGACGTAAAGGCCCCCGTTTTCCAGGTCGGGATCGCCGGCCTCGGTGACGGCGCTTGCCAAGAGTCGATAACGGTAGTCGTGGACGTAGAACCGGTCACTGTCGACGGTGACGGTTACCGTTTCCTGGACGCCTTGTTCATTCAGTCGCTTCTCCTTGCGAGTCTCGGAAGTGGTATCGCGATACCGCCGCACGACGAACGTTGAGTCGATCGGATAGAGCTTGTCCGGCACCGTCCCGCCCTGCCATGCGTAGAGGACATCGTCATTTGAATCATCCGGCGTGGCCTGCGTGTCGCGGTAATACCAGATGCCGCCGGATTCCTCCAAGGCGACCGGCCACGCGTAGAAGACGTCGTCCGCGTCATCCTCGATATAGGTCGGCTCGCCGTGCTGGTCGGTCGACATGCCCTTCACTTCGCGGTAGAAATACTCGCCGGTATCGTTATCCTTGTACTCGTAGAGATAGAAACCAAAGGTCGGATCCTGGGTCACCTTCTTGCCGTCATTGGGAGTTCCCTTGGAGTCGCCGGGGCCCTTCGGGCTGAAATCGACGTCCGTTCCTCCTCCAAAACCTCGCTCGCCGGTCATCGCCAAAGCCGTGATCCGGATGGACGAGGGTTGTTCCACCGCCGCCGCGGCCGCCGCCAGTTCCGCCAGCAGGCCGTTCTCCTCTCCCTGCAATGCGGCCAACTGCACGTGGAGCTGGTCGATCTCGGCGGCAGCGGCGGCCAGGCGGTCGCGGAAAACGTCGATCGTTCCAGCGACCGAAAGCTTGCCCTGGCTATGCCGCAGGTCTTGCGCCACCCGCAGGACGTCGGCCTCGACCAACTGAACTGGCGTCGTCTCTCCGGCCAACCCGAACCTCTCGGTCCATTTCTGCTCGATGATCCCGGCGAGATTAACGGCCATCTGCGTCTCATAACCTTGCAGTTGCGCCAGAGTGCCCAGCCGGGAATCCAGATTGCCTTGGATCGTACCAAGTTGGAGACTGAGATCGGCCACCTCACCGGCGAGTATGTCCTTCATCTGGCGGAGTTCGTTCTCTTGACCGAGCGCGATTTGATAGTCGACGGCAAGCGCGTCGCGCCGCGTAAACAATCTTCCAAGCTCTTCTTCGAGTCGTACGTCCTCGGAGGGAAGGATGGGCCACGTCCGGTGGAGAATGCCCTCGATATCGGCCAGCATGGCTTGCAGGGTCGCTCGCTGTCCGGCCAGTACGTCGAGCCGAGCCGCCAGGTAATCCTTCTCCGCGGGAAGCATGGCGCGAGCTTGATCCAGCAGGGCCAGATGCTCCTGCCAGTCGGAAAGTCGAGCTTCCAGGTGAAGTTTCTCGCTGGGAAGCAGCTTCTGGATATTGGCGCCGATCGCGATCGTTTCGTCGATTTCCGCCTCGATCGCTCCTCTCACCTGGTCGAGTTCACTCAACTTCAGGTTGAGCAAGCCGCGAGCGATGAGTTCGTCGATTTGACCGTCCCCGTAGTCGGAGCCGTAAAGCTTCGACGGAGGCGGGTTGTCCAGGAGTTTCTTCCCATCCCGCAGACCCACGTAGAACGACAGCAGATCGATCTTGTCGAAGTCCGGCGAGTAGAGAATCTCCGGGTTGATATCCACGACCCGGATCGATTTGTCGCCACCGTCATATTCAATGATCGCGCCGCGCCGGGGGTCATATTTGTACCATGCTTTCGGGAGAGGTTCGTAGTTCGTGGGGTCGATTCCGAACCGCTTCATGAGCGCCTGCGAGACTTCGTAAATCCGATAATCGACGTTCAGTTGATCCAGATTCCCGACCGCCTGCCGCCATTGGATGACGCCGTGGACCGTACCCAGATCGGCGTACTGAGTCGCCAGGTCCGTCGGGCTCTGCGACTCCAGATTAAAGAGCGCCGCGTTCATCGTCCGCGTAAGGAGGTCCGTGTAATCGGATAGCGCGCGAAGTCCCGAGTCGATGGCGATCGGGTCCGTCTCGGCGAGCACTCCATTCACGATTGCCAAGGCGTCTTGGACTCGGGCGAATTCACCGCCGACTTCCGACAGCGGCGGAAGCTTCAGGAGTTGTTCGACGAGCGGACGGAATTCCGGGCTCAGACTGTCAAGGTGGTACGCGAGGAGCCGCAGCCCGTTGTCGAGAACGACGTAATCCGTCTCGCCGATGAGCGGGACGATCGTGTTCAGGGCCTGTTCAGTCATGTACTCCTGATAGTAGAGGGCGGACAGATCACTTTGAACGAGTTCGTAAGGCTGCGTCGCGAGGAGGTCCGTTAGGAGCGGTTGCATGGCGGGGTCGAGGGTGCCGATATGCGGCTCGAGGGTCCGCAGGTCGGCGTCAATGTCGCCGAGATACTGCGCCGGCGGTTCGGGGGAACCTACTCCATACGAAAGGACGCTCTGGATCGTCCGTCTCGCGTCCCACACGTCGGCGATCCGGCCGTCGAGGTCTGCCAGTTCGCCGGGGGCCGTCTCGATGAGACTGAGTTGACGATCCACCCAGGCTAGGGTGTCGGGCTCCGCCGCCATCTGGTTCAGCACCTGTGTCTCGAGCTGTGCCAACGCTTCCAACTGCTGATTGACGCTCGTTTGCACCGCCAATATGTCGCCATAAAGACTCTGAAGTCCCACATCACCGTATTGCGAAAGATCGAGATTGGCAAGGAAATTCGGATCGAGCCCGGCCGGCGTCTCACGACCCGGCATATCGGGGACGGAACCGCCGCGGCCGTAGATCGCCGACCCGACCGTAACCATCACGTCGTTGATACCCTGCAGATAGGTTTGCCGCTGGCCGAGGGTATCCCGCACGGACTGCAACTGGGTGGCGAGTTCGGCGGCGGAGACGTTGGCGATTTGTGCCTCGACGGCCGCCAAGTTGCGCTGGAATCCGGCGATCTCCGCCTCCACCTGGCCCATCTGGCCCATCAAGTCGGCATAGGTAAGAACGACGCCGTCGCCCAGATCGAGCGTCATCCGTTCGATGGTGTCGGGCAGGGCCGCCTGAACGTCCAGGAGGCCCCGGAAGGCTTGATACTGCTCGACGACCTGCCGGGACTGAACATCCAGCGGCAACGCGAGCAAGTCTTGCAGCAAACCGCCCCTTAGACCTTCGATGGTCGTATGCTGACCGACCTCGGCCTGCACCAGGGCCGTTTCCAGCTTCCCGATGAGCGCCGTGACGGCCGCTTGAGAACGCAGGTTCTCGTCCAAGCGGCGCATCAATGTCTGCTGGTCGGCGACCGATTGGACGAATACGCTGAAACCGCCGACGTCTTGCCCGGTCCCCATGAGGTTGACGTTTCCGCTACTTTGGATATCCAGCGACCGGAGCCCGTCAATATGGCCGCCGAGGTTTACGCTCCCTCCGGCGACGACAGTCAACGCCGGGGCGTCGAGCGTGACCTTCTTCTGGAACGTGCTCAAGTATCCGCCGGCATTCAAGGTGATCCGCTCGGCCGCGATGAGATTATCCTGCACGACCAGGTCTCCGGCGGCATCGAGGATGATCTGACCGTCCGCGTGGATGCTGCCGCCGGATTCCCGGATAAACAAGTTATGGTTCACGGAAGTCAGGGCGACCGTGTTCGAGGCGCCGTGACTGGTGACGTGGTCGACGACGAACCCGTTCTGCGCCGTGACGCTGATCCCGCCCCCCTCGGTGTTCTTCAGTTCCAGGCCCGGGGTCAGCTCGCCGAACCCGTCCACGTCCTCGACGTCGATGGAGTCGAAACCGAGCGATGAGGCATTCTCGATGGTGTTGACCGCCACGCGGAGGCCGGTGATCGCGCCGCCGGCCTCCAGGGATGCCGTGCCGGCCACGAGCGCCACCCCCTTGGTGCCGCCACCGGCAATTCCTTGACCCGCCTTCAATTGCACGACGCCTTGGGACGTGAACTGCTTCGAGAAGGTCAACAAGCCGGTCGCCTCGGAGAAGGTCCGCTCCCCGCGCGTGAAGTCCCACTCAGGGGTGCCGTCATCTTCGAAAACGGATTCGTAAGCGATTCCGAGTTCGTCGAGCAACCTCGTGTAGATCAGGAAGGCGACCGACCCGGTCATGGTCGCTCCGTTGGGGAAGTCGGCCTGGTAGAGGACGTACGGATCCTCCGACGCGGCCATGGCGGCGGCGACGATCGTACTCAAATCCCCCGCCTCCGGCATTTCCAGTTTGACGACCTGGATGGTTTGACCTTCCTCGTCCAGAACCGGATTACCGTCCTCGTCGGTGAGAATTCCCGTTAGGGCGGTGGGAATACCGGTCATGTCGATGTTGGCCAACAGCGCGTTGAGCATGGAAAGCCGGATTTCGTCCGCCTCCTCTTCGCTGGCGGCATACGTTCCGCCGATGATGGAGACGACCGTGATCTCACCCTCCGCCTCCAACAGGATGATGTTCGCGGCGGGCGTTTCCAAAGACGTATTCCAGTCGGTTCGGAGAACGACCTTTTCGGCGGTCAGGTCGCCGGTCGTCCGAATCGTGATATTGCCGTTGCTCACGTCGACGTCGCCAAGCAACAAATGCGCGCTCGTGTCGTCGACGGTTAGATCGCCGTCTCCGGAGATTTCGATCCGCAGACCGTTTACGTCGGTCCGCAACTCAACGGCGGAAAAGGCGCTTACGAACGCGTGGTCCGCGGCGAGCACTCCGTCCGGATGCGTAATGGAACCTTCCACGACCAGGGAGACGTCCCCGGTTCCGGTCGCCCGGAGGTCGTGCAACTCCACCGCCAGTCCGTCCATTCCGGCGGCCATGGCGGTAATCGCGATGTCGTTCTCATCCGAGTCGGTCAGAGACGTGACATTCATAATCGTCAGGGTCTCGGCGAGCGTCTCGATGGTGATCGCTCCGTCCGCCGCCCGCACGTTCGTGAGGGTCACGTCGGTGGGCCGACTGGGGGCGGTGCCGGCGGGAGAGAGCGTGTAGCCCACGTTGGCGATGAAAATGTCGCCGGCGGCCGTGGTGATTGCCGAAATGTGGGCGATTGCGGTATTCTCCAGGGTGATGGCGCCGGCCGCGGTCGCGTCGAGGAACTCCGCGGCGATCAGTCCTCCACCCGTCGGAGGGGCCTCGTCCTCGCCGGAATCCTCGCCGGAAACGTGTGCAATAGTACCGGAAGGCGCAGCGAGACTCAATTCGTAGGTTTCCACGGCGGCGTTCAAGAGGGAGATGTCCCCGGCGGAGGCTCCGGCTTGGAGCGCAATGCTCCCTTCGGCGCCGAGCGTCCTGAGGATGCCGCCGAGGGCGCCCTCGGTCGGACGCTGCACGAAGACGCTTCCGGTACCGGCCGTACCGGCGGCCACGTTGATGATGCTGGCCTGGGCGGTCACCTGCCCCGTGATAGTGATATCGCCGGCGGCGGTGAGATCCGCGGCGTGCGCCGCGTGAATACTCCCGTCGACGTCCAGCGTGCCTCCGTCCGCCGCGACACCGATATCCGGGATATCCGTCCCCTCCGCGGTGGTTCGAAGCGTGGCCGATTCTCCGACCGTGACGCTACCGGCGGCGGTAATCTGAATCGAGTCCGTCGCCGTGATTTCGACAATGTCGAAAATCATCGGGTTCTCGGGCAAATCGTCGCCGATTTGGACATCGCCGGCGGTTGATTCGATGGTGATCGCGCTCCGTTCACCGTGTGCGTCCATGCTCGCCTTGGCCAGGACGTTGCCGGCGGCGTTGATCGTGATATTACCGGAGGCGCTGAGCGTATCGAGGTCAAAGATGGACAGATCCAGCGGTCCGTCCGGCGTGACGACCCCGGCGCCGTAGCCGAGACGCTGCTCGTAGACCGGCTCGTAAGCCCAGTTGGTGACCTGCTCCATTTTGATGACCGGGACCTCGCTCTCGATCGTCTCGTAGCGGGGCCGCTTGTCGATGATGTCGTGAGCGGAAGTGAACACACGGTACGTGATATCGGAGCGGACGTCCTGAATCGACTCCCACGGCATCTTCATCTTGTAGATGTAGTCCTCCCAAGTCTCGTTGATCACGAACGGGTCGCTCCACCTCGGATCGCGCTCGTAGACGCCGCGAAGCGCGTTGTGGCCGCCCAGATCGTTCCAGAGGCCGGAGGGCCACATCATCAGGTGGTCTTCGTCGTTCAAGTCGTTCGGCTCGCCGGAGTGGAAATTGCTGTAGCCGGACCAGGCGCTGATTTGAGTTCCGTCCACCCATCTCAGGGTCCAAAGGTTGTGCGTGGTTCCTAATACGTCGTATCCGCCCAGCCACACGGATCCCGCGCTCGCGCCGGCCGCGTCGGCGATGCTCCGCACCAAGGCGTTCTCGGCCGCGTCGTTGATCACCGCGAGGTACCACCCCCCCGATTCGAACAGGGTTCTCGCCGTATCCCAGTTCCAGGCGAATTGCGACATCTTGTACTCGGGCCCGAGCCATTCCCGGACCAGCGCGAGGCTCGTGGCATCCAGTTCCGACGTGGAAATGCGCTCCAACGTCACACCGGTCTGGCCGACGGCCAGCACGCCCTTTTCGCTGCCAACGTTCTTCTGAGCGAAGACGTTCAGGCCGTTTACGTCGACCCCGAAGTCCCAGTTGTTCCCTTCGAACACGTCGATCCCGCCGGGAGCACCGCCGAGCGGATTGGGGCCGGCAAGGCTGTTGGAATTCGTCGTTTCGTAAAAGGTGACCGTTCCGTCCTCCTCCTTAATGGAGTAAACGAGTTTGCCGTTATTCTTCACGTCGCCCGCGTCTCCCAAATCCCACTCCTTGGGCTCCCAGGGAACTTTCACCGACTGGTCGCCGACATAGGCCAACCCGTAGTTCAAACCGGGCACCGCGGGGCCGATACCGCCCAGAAGAGGTAGGATTTCCAGATTCGTGCCGGAGTTGGAGTCGACCGGCGCGGCGGCGAGAACCTGGAGCATCCCGGTGTACAGCATCGAGACGTAGGGGAGAATGACCTCGTTCGTTTCGCGGCCGTCGAAGATGCTGTATTGCTCGTACGCGGTGTATTCGTCGGTCCACGCGGGATGCGCATTCTCCCGATAGGTGACGACCCAGCGCGCCGCCGCGTCGTCGAAGTCGTCGACCACCCAACGGTCTCCCACGGAGGGATTGCTTGGTTCGCCCGTCGCGTGCGCCCACGACCACTCCTGGGTGTACTCTAGTTGGGCCACCTGCCGGACGTAGCCGACCGTCTCGTCATAGGTGTCGACGTTCCCCACGTACTGCAGCGTCTTGGAGTCGGGATCGGTGCGGTCGTTTCCGAGGGTCGTGACCGTGTAGTTCTCCCACCAGTCCTGGGGCGCCCAAATGAAGATGTCGGTTCCGTCGTCCAATTCGTGGTAGACGACCGCACGGGTCTTGCCGGTGAAGTCGAGGTCCCAGAAGTTCGCCGTCGGAATCCCCTCGAGATTCCGGTTGATGCGACCGAGACCCTCGTCCGGCGAGTAGAGCTTGTTCCAATTGCCTTCACTGAGAATCGCGTCCTCCCGGGCGAAGAAGCTGGCGATGTACCCGTCCCCCTCGGCCGCCGGATTGCTATAGTTCTCGTCGTAATCGATTCCGGCGATGAAAAAGTCGTCGGCAACGTCCTCTAGCGCGCTGGTGAAGGCCTCGTAGATATCAAGCGCTTCGGCGAGCGTCATGTACGTGCCGCCGTGGGTAAAGTCGTCGTTCTTGATGGCAACGTAATCCGCGGCTTCCTCGTTGGACCACGACAATTCGTCGTTCTCGTCCAGGAACCGGTCGGGTATCAGGTCCGCGTACTCTTTGAGTGCTTCGCTGTAGAGGTCTTGCGGCGGGAGCCAGTGCGCGAGGGCCATTTCGGCGATTTCGGCATCGGTCCACGGGATCAACACCGGGTCTTGGCGTGCCTCTGGGAGTTCCGGAACTTCAAACGGCTTGAACTCCGGGAACCAGAAGTCGAAGTAGGTCTTCTGGACCTTGTAACTGTCCATGTGGAGAAAGGCGTCGGCGGCGGCGAGGGTATCGATGATCGAAATGCCGGGTGTCGTATGGAAGACCCCTTCCACGAACACGCCGGGAACGAACGTCTGGGCCATCGTCCCGCCGTCGTCAAACTCATACAGAACGCCCTGCAGCGTCGCGGCGGCCTGCGTTTCGAACGCGTACGATGTCTGTCCCTGCGAATCTACCGCGCGGAGCTGCGTATCCATCACCCGCGTCGCCGAACCGGCGTCCGCGGCCGCGAACGACGTAATGTCCGCCATCGTTTTCCCGTCGAACGCGGCCAGGAGCGTATTGCTCGCGGCGAGCGTGATTCCCTTGTTCGAAGGGACGTAAACGGTCTTCTCGAAACCGGAGAGGAACCGCATGTCGAAGAGCTTTTCATAGCCGTTGTATTCGAGAATGGCGCTGACCCGCTCGGAATCGGTCAGGTCGTCCCATGTCTTGTACTGGAACCCTTGGATCGCGAAATCGGTAAGTGCCGCGTAGACCTCGGTGTAGTCGTGCTGGACGTAGTACTGCGCCGGACTCATGGTCACGAACAACGGCGGCTGCGTGTGCGAGCTAAGAAGACTGGTCGCCATGTTTTCCACGCTCGCGCCCTGGGCGTAGGCGATTTCCGGGTCGACGATCGGAATCTGGTAGGTCGTCACCTGTTCGAACAATTGCCGGGCGATGATGGCGTCGTCGGACATGTCATCGGGCTGGACCCATGTCCCCGCATCGATCCACGGGACGAAGATGGCAACACTCGGACTCCACTTGCCGGGCCAATCCAAATCGTCGATCTTGTAGTCGATCCCCTCGATGAAGTACTCGCGGAATTGCACGCTCTTCGGGAGATTTGCGATCCCCGGAACGGCCGCCTCGATCAACAGCCGATTGAGCCGCACGAGGTCGCTGCCGGTGGGGTTTTTCGCGATCAGAGACTGCGCCTCGCCGCCGAGAGACACTCCGGCGAACGCGCCGGCGCTATAGATCGCGGCACCGTCCGCGAGAATGGCGTTGAAGTCGTCGATGATCCCCTCCTTGAGCAACTTGGAGGGCTGCGAACCCAAAGTGTACGAACTCAGCCGCGACTTGGTTTGACTGCTCAGGTGCTCCCAGATACGGCGGACGCTCGGAGACAGCCAGGGGAACGCGCCCGCCCGGGCCAGCGCCGTCGCGGCGGCCGCGGCGTCTTCGAGGTCCATCATGCCGAACCCGGTTTTGTAGTAGCCGTCCTGGACAAGGCGCGTCTCCACGCTGCCGAATTCGCTTCCGACCTTCACGTCGTCGAAACCGGTCTGCTCGGTGGTGATCGTCGGAATCCAGTGATAGACGGGCCGCAGCACGAAACCGGCCTCCACACGGCGATAGCCGGTGACTACGTCGACGTAGACCGGTTCGTAGGTCACGTAGGGCGGGGCGAACTGGAGGTCGTCGTTCATCGTGTCGTCGTAGGCCAACAGGGAGACGTCCCCGGGGGCGTCCATCGTGATATTGCCCTGTCTGTCGGACGCGTAGCCGGCCGCCACCTTGCCTTCGGCCGAGACGATGATACTGCCGCCGGAATCAGCAAGACCCGCGTTCAAATCGGCATCACCGCCGGACAGGACCTCGCCGCGGACGAGGATGTGCCGGTCCGCGTTGAGCCGCAGCAGCGAATTGGGCGGGTCGACGGACTCGTCGAGCTCACCCCCCTCGACCGCGATCGTCCCGTAGATGCCCAGGTCGTACCCATTCAGCTCCAGATTGCCCTGTGCCGCGATGTAGGCGCGGAAGTAGTAGATTTGGCTCCGTGCGACGTGAATCTTGCCGGAGTCGGGGCCGGCACCGTTGGCCGTTAGGATTACGTCTGAATAAGGCGACCTGGCGATGGTCACGCTCTCATCCATCGCCCAGATATCGGTACCGGTGACATCGATGTGATCGAGCGCGTTCACCAAAGCGTCCGTCGTGATCCGGACGTCCTGTTGCGACGTGACGTGGATTTCCGTGACGTCGACGGTCGGCTTGCGGTCGACCGATTCATCCAGCCGGACCAGCCCGACCATGCCGTCGAGGCGAATCGTCTTGTCGCCGGTAATCGTGATCGCGCCGGTGGCGCTCGTCGTGTTCAAGGTACCGCCGCTTTTCCGACCGGGAAGATTGATCAGGACCTTGCCGTCGGTCTTCATGAACGGCGCACCGGCGGGAATCCCGAGATCACCCTTTTGGATGCTCCCCACGTTCCACCGCTCGAACCCGCCGACCGGGTCTTCCAAGGTGGCCGGATTGACCGTGACCGGAACGCCTTCCGCCTCGACCGGTTCCTGGAAGCCGACGATCGGAATCCCGTCCTCGTCGATCAGGTCGCCTCGTTCGTTGACGAGGTAATACGTGCCGCCGATCTCGGTGATCAGTTCGTCCTCGGAACTGACCAAATTGCCGTACCGGTCGGTGAGGTAGTCGGTTCCACTGATATTGACGCTCCCGCGGATGGCCCCCACGCCGTTTAGGAGTCCGTCGCCCGCGTTCAAGAGCAGGCCGTCGACGTTGATCTTGTAGCCGTCGAAGCTGATGAGGGTCGACTCGTCGTCGGCGATAAGGTTGCCGTGTTGGTCGACGCGGTCGCCGTAGGCGTTTACGGAATCGCCGAACTCGTTGACGAAGTTGCCGAATTCGTCGATGAGATACCCGTATTCGTTCACCCGTTCGCCCGCGTTGTCAAGCCGGACGCCGTCGGAATTGACGACGAAGCCTTGTTGGTCGAGGAGTTGGCCGAGGGCGTCGACGTGGAAGAATCGGTTGGACGACTCGGCGAGTTGGTAGCCTTCCTTGTCGGTGTAGAACGGCGTCCCCATGTCGTCCTCGGCAATGTAGATCGGCATTCCGCCGAGGACCGGATTGTTGTCGCCGTCGAGCACGAGCTGCGGCACGCCGGCGCCGTTGACGATGACTTCGCCGAGGCCGTTTTGGGCGACGAGGAAGCCGTAAGCGTTGATGAACCGCGAGTATTCGTCGATGGTCAACTCGATCGTCTGGCCGAGCGTGGTCGTCGCCTCGCGGGTCTCGGTCGTATAGAGAAGCTTCGTGACATGGATGCTCAGGTCCGAGGAGGACCCCGCCGTCGCGCCGGTGAGGGTCAACTGATCGCCCGCCTCGACATAGCCGGAGACCAGCAGGAGCCCGTCACCGGAGACGAGCGCGACGTCGGACTCGGTATCGCTGGATTGGACGACGCCGTAGATGTTAATCCCGGAATCGGTCGTAATCGACACGCCACTGAATGCGGCCGGGAAGCCGATATTCTCGCTGACCAGATCCGCGTCGGTCCGAATGGTACTCTGTTCGTTCAGATAGAAGATCGGAGTGGCTCCGCCGGTGACGTTGATCGTGACGGCGCCGCTCGCCTGGGCGTGGCCGCCGCGGACGATCGGATCCCCTTCGCTGGCGGCGTCGCCGCCCAAGACGTCCAGATCGGTCGCCGTGTCGTTACCGCCGAAGTAGACCATTTCGGTCGCCTCGATCTCGATCCCGCCGTTCTCCCCACGGAAGGCGAAGCCGGCGTCGCCGACGGTGAGATTCCGCGCCGGATCGGCTCCGCCGTAGAGGCTCCCCATCACGTTGACCGAATCAGCCATCAGCGAAACCTGGCCGTTATCGTGCCGCGCGTAAAGGGCACTCGCGTGGGCGATTTCGATACTGCCGGTGGCGATCAACTCGACCAGCCCGGAGGCGGTGACGTTCGCGCCGAGGGGATAAGTATCGCCTGCGTTGAGACCCGGATTGGTGTCCTCCTCGGAACCGTCGGGGCCTTCGATGCCGATCGCCCCACCAATGGCGATGTTCGGGGCGGTGATCGTGACCCGTTCGTCGCCGCCGTCGAGGAATGTCCGTTCTTCGGTATAGAAGTGGAAGGTCTCCATGCCGCCGGCTTCGACGGACCCTTCCAGCGTGAAGTCGCCGGCGTGATCGATGAGGACCGACCCGACCGCGTCGACGTCGCCGGTGATGGAGAGGGTGGTGGCGGCATCGAAGACGACCTCGTAGTTCGCCGCGACCGGCGGACCGACCGGTTCCGGAGCGGAGGCGGAGGCGTTCTTGATCACGCCGGCCATGTCAATCGCCCCTTCTTCGGACGTGAGGACGATCCGTCCGGCCGTCTCAATCCAGCCCGATTCCTCGGTCACCGTCAGGTCACCGTGCAGCGACGTGATTTCGACGTCCCCTTCCATTCGCGCGTCGTCGTCCTGCAGGGAACCGATGGGACCGTTGATGACGACGTTGTTGTAACCCTCGATCGTGATCCTCTGATCCAGACCCATCGCCAAGACGTCCGGATCGGAATTCGTCCGCAGCCACGCGGTCGGAGCGATGGTGACGCTGTCGGCGTTCGCACCGCCGGCGCTGATCAGAATCGCGCGGTCCGCGCGGATTTCGCCGTTGAGGATAAGCGTGTCGTTCGCGGTAAGGACCACGTCCCCCTCGGCGCCGCCGGCGATCAGGTCACCCTTGAGGAACCCGTTTTCTCCCAGGTCGAGAATGATCTTGCCGTCGCGGGTTTGCAGCAGGGCCGACCATTCCAGGTCGAGATTGGTCTCGGGGCCTTCGATGAGGGTGATCTGATGATCGGAGAAGACGCTGCCGGCGATGTAGATGTTCTTCGCCGGGTTCTCGTCGGACCCGAAGATGACTTCGGATCCAGCCGCGCCGGCGATGATGTTGAACGGCCGGTTCGATACGGCGGTGCCGCCGGCCGCGACCGTGTCGAACCCGAGTTGTTCCGCGCCGTTACTCTGAAGGGGGCTGCCCGGGATGTCCGGATCGGAGAAGCTCGCGAACACCCTGGTCTCGTACTGGCTGGTCAAGAGGATTTTGCCGTTCTTCAGCTTGACCTTGACGATGGGATCCGCGACACCCCCAACGGTGAGCGGATCGTTGCTGAAGAGTTCGTCCGGAGAATTGCCGTAGAGGTCGCCGTCGAGGTTGTAGTACGTGGCCGTGTTGAGCGCCTCCTGCAAGTCGAGCATGAGGTCCATGATCATGCCCCCTTCCGCGTTATCGAGCGTATCGGCGGCCGCCAGGGTGACCTCGCCGACGATCTTCTGGGTTCCCAGATTCACCCAAAGAACGAACGTGACGTCTTCGACGAGAACTCCCGTGTTCGAGGCACGGTTGGCGTCGATCTGCTCGTTAGGCATGTCGACGAGCCCGAGCAGGTGCTCGTTCTCGGAGGAGTATTCGACGTGGAACTCGAAGTCGCTCTTGAAGACGATGAAGCCGTCTTCGGCCACCGCCTCGATCTGGGCCGGGAGGTAGCCGTTGATGTGGGTGACGAGGTCGTCGAGCGTCGTGTTCTCGGTCGAACCCGGAATGGGGATGGTAATCGTATACTCATCCCATGGGTCGAACGGAAAAGAACTCGCGTCCCACGGCTCGGTCGGCGCGATGCGGAAATCCAGCGTGACCGCCCCGGTCAGGCCGCGGCTTGCCGGAAGAGAGATACGCTCGCCCGCGATCGTATCGTACGGGAACAAGGCCTGGTACGCTGGGGGCTGGACGGCCATAATATCGGAACCCGGCCCGAGGATCGTCAGGCCGATTTCACTGCCTCCCGCCGAATCGTCACCGATGATGGTAAAGGCTCGGTCGCTGGAGAAGACCAGACGGTCGCTCCGCGCGACGACGTGGACGAACTGGCTGGCGTACGCGCCGGTATGCTGGTCCAGCGAATCGAGTACACCGGCGGCGACCAGCGCGTTCTCGATATCCGCGACAAGATCGGGAATGCCCGTGTTCTTGGCGGTATCCGACTGAGCGATTTCGATGGTAGTGGTCCAAGTCCCGCCGTTGCCGTCGTCGAGGGAGACGACCAGCGTGACGTCGGCCGTCAGAATGCCGTCATTCGGGAGATCGACGGTCGCCTCGACTTCGTAATCCGGAGTCACCAAAGAGGACGAATAGGTATCGACGGCGAATCCTAAC
The DNA here is from genome assembly GCA_964520785.1 of uncultured Planctomycetaceae bacterium. Taxonomy (GTDB): domain Bacteria; phylum Planctomycetota; class Planctomycetia; order Pirellulales; family Thermoguttaceae; genus CAZFQG01. The sequence goes on from CAZFQG010000061.1 coordinate 17,698, forward strand.
TGGTCAAGCTGATCGCCGGCGCCGCTGGTGAGCGTGAAGCCGTGGTCGCTGGTGAAGACGAGGACGCCGCTCTCGTCGCGGACGGAGATCAGACTGCCGAATTTGTCTCCCGGATGTCCCGGAACGTCCGTGGCGGCCAGAGCCGCGTTGATGTCGGTCACCAGATCGGCGATGCCGGCGTTGGCGACGGTTCCGCCGGCCGTGCCGTTCGTATCGGCGGCCAGGATGGTGACCAAGCCGGTGTACGTGCCGGAATCGATCGACAGATCGAGCGTGATGTCGTCGCTCAGGCGGCCGTTGAACATGCTGTCGTTCGGCTGCACGCGGTAGTAGACGGGCGGCCGGACGGCTTTCTGGGCGGCCGCGTCGATGGCCGGAATCCCGACCACGGTCGGATTGGCGGCCGGTTCGAGCTTCGTGCCGTAGGCGTTCGATCCACCGGCGACGCCGGTGAGGCCGAGCAGATCGGCGTTCGTCGAGGTCGCCTCGATCGTGAACTCGCAGCGGCCGTAAAACTCGAGCGTATCACCCAGGAGGCGTACGTAGACGTCCGAGGCGGCGCTGTCGCGCAAGGCCACGGCGACGTCTTCGTACAAATCCTTCAGCGAATCATTCGTGGCGTCGACCGGAATCGAGATGGTCGTCGAGACGTCGCCCCCCGGCTTTTTGACGGTCATCTTCAAACTTACCGTACCACCCAAGACGTAACCCGGCATTGCCTCTTCGGCGCGGAATACGGCGTGTTCCACGTCCATCTCGAAGGCGTAGGCGCTGGAGTAGACCAAGCGACCCGAGCCGTCGAGCGACGCCGTGATGTCTTTGAAGCCGCTCCGCAAGAGGGCCGCGTTGATGTCGTCGAGGAGGTTCGAAAGCGAAATCTCGTCGGTCGCGCCCCGGTTATCCAGCGTGTCGTCGCGGTAGACGATTACCGTACCGTAGATGGTGTCCTTGCGCTGGTGCGTATCCGGATCCGGCGCGGGGAGGTCGGGTGTAGGGGGTGGAGCGTCGTCGTTGTTGGGGTCGATCGTCGACATGACGATGTTCAGGGCGATGTTGTCCGCCAGGACGCCGGTTTCGGCGAGGTCGTCGCCGGCGATGAGTTCGAAGACGGACGGATCTCGGCCGGACTGCTCGCTCGATCCATCAGCCACGTCCGCCAGACCGAGCAGGTCGGCGGCGACCGAGTTGGGGGTGATTTCGATGTCGACCGTTTCGCTGGCGAAGAGCAGTTTGAAACCCTCGGCGGAGACCTGGATTTCGACCGATTCAGTGTCGACGGTGATCCCTTCGGCGGCGATTGCGTCGGCCACGTCCTGCGCCAGATCGGCGACGCTGGTGTTGTCGAGCGTCGCCGATCGCCGGACGGTGATTTCGACCGTCGTCGTGTTGTCGTCGCTATCGGTGGCGATGACTTCCAGCGTGACGTCTTCCGCCAGGACGCCGACGGTCGGCACGGCATTCGCCGCCGTCAGTTCATACTGCGGGTCCTGTCGCGAGGAGGCCGCCTTGCCTTCGCCGTCGAAGGTCGTGACTCCCAAAAGGCCGGCATTCACGGACGTATCGAGGACGGCAAAGTCGTAGAGACTCTCCAGAACCAGACGGCTGCCGTCGAGGCTCGCCTCGATGTCGTCCCATCCGGCCAGGAGGAACGCGGCGTTGATATCGGCGATCAGATCGCCGAGCATCGCGTTCGTGCCGTCGACCGGAATCGGGACCGAGACGTTCGAAATCTCGCCGGGCCGCGTGATCTCGACGTGGAGCGTTACCGGATTCGCCAGCACTGCGCTCGGAAGGTCGACGTCGGCCGTGTAGTCCGCCTCGAAGAAGACGTAGGACGCCACCTGGTCTTCGGCCGTGGGCATTCCCAGCAGCACGCCGTTTTGCGTGGCGCTCTTGACCTTGAACGGATGCGTTCCGACCAGAACGAGCGTCCCGTCGCGTTCCTCGGCCATGATGTAGTCGCCGAACTCCAGTTGGCCCTCGTACCGCGGAATTTGCGCCGAGGCCAAGGCGGCGTTTACGTTCGCGACCAATTCGGCCACGGTCGTATTCCCGATCGTCTCCGACGCGGGGATGGTCACCGCGCCGTAAAGGACATCGTCCACTTCCTCGTCGACGTTGCCGGGATCGGTCTCGTCGACGCGGATGATCAGCACGACGTCGCGGGCCAGCTCGCCCGTGTTGCGAACGGTCCCGGAGGTGAGCAGTTCAGAGAGCTCGCGGTATTCCACCGTCTCCCAAACCTCGCGGAAGCCGAGGAGGTTGATATTGGCCGAGGTGTCGAGAATTTCAAAGTCGTATCCGAGGCTGGTAAAGATCAGCTTGTCGCCGGAGAGCGCGACGTTGATCGGCGCGAAATCGGTGGCGCTCAAAGCCGTTTCGATGGTTGCGGCGAGATCGGCCCGGGTGGTATTGCCGCTCGTGGAGGCGGCGGTGATGGTGAGCGAACCGCTGTAGGTATCGCCGGTCGCTTCGTTCTCCATGAACAGGTCGAGGGTGACGTCGGCGATAAGTTGCCCCGTCACCGGCAACGCGGCGGTGGCGATCACCTGGGCATCGGGATAGTAGATTTTCGAACGGACCACCGGGGCCAGACCGAGGAAGTCGATATTCTCCGACGTATTGAGAATCGCAAAATCCTTGCCGACGTTGTTCCGGAGGGTGACATAGCGACCGACGTAGCCCAGTTCGAGGTCCTCGAAGTGGGGCGTGCCGCCAAAGATGCCATCGGCCACCGTGATCAGAATCGCGTCGTTCCCGTAGTTGCTGGCCGGGATCGTGATCGTGTCCGTGTACTCGTTCGCTCCGTCGCGAATCCACAGGTCGAGTGAAATCGGCACTGGCAGTTCGCCGGCCAACTGGAACTCGTGTTCCGAGACGACGCTCGCCACGTCCCCCTTGACCCATTGGTCGGGCTCGATTTCCTCGAAGTGCGTCGGCGTGAGGACCTTGATATCGTCGGGACCTTCCAGAAGGATCCGCGAGTTCTCGCCCCAAGTCTCGATCTGGGCGGATCCGTAGATCAGAACACTGGTGTCGGTGAAGTTGAAGATGTCGTCCGGGTCGCCTTCGAACGGGTCATCGCCGCCGGTGAGATGGATCTTGCCGCCGGCCTTGATCACCGTTCCGATGCGGACCTGGTGCTCGGCCGTGATATTGATTTCCGTGTTTTGAGCGTTTATGCCGAAGTCGTTGTAGACGGAGCCGATGTATCCGCCGGTCTCGGCGTCACGGATGTTCTCCACCTCGCCTCCGGCGATCAAGTGGCCTTCGATTTCCGCGTCGTACTTCGAGTCGACGTTGATGGTGCTGTAGTCCTTGTACGTCGTTATCTCGCTCGTTCCCTGGATGCGAACGCCGATATCGGGACCCGTGTACGGATGGGCCGCCGTGTCAACGTTCCTCAGCAGGATATCGTCCTTCGCTGCGATGTAACCGCCGGTTACCAGAACGTCGCCAAATAGCGAATGGATGCCGCGGACTTCGTAGGTCGAGGCGTCGCGCGCCGAATCGACCGTTCCGACGGCTACGTCGGTCATTCCGAGCGCGGCGACGTTCGTGGAGGAGGAATCGAGTTTGAAGTCGAACGCGTTGGTGAAGAGGATTGCGCCACCTACGGACCGGATATGGAAATCGTTGAGGATCGAGTTGTTCAAAGCGCCGTTGAGCAACGCGACCGTCTCCTGCAATGAGGAACCCGCCGGAACCGTGAAGGTCACTTCACCCCAATCGGTTCCATTCCCCTTCTTGACGACGAGCGTGACTTCTTCGGCGGCACCAGGCGCGGAATAGACGGTCGGCGCCGTGTATTCGGCGTCGGCGATCACTTCGTTCGCCACGTTATTCCCTCCGGCGAGGCCCAGGAGGTCGACGTTCGAGGACGTGCCGGTGATGGTGAACGGGCCGTCACCGTAGAAGACGACTCGGTTGTTTTCCGCCCTGACGTTGATATCTCCGGAGAGGACCGGATCGAGGACGTTTTGAATCTGGACGATCAACTCGCTCAGGAGCGTGTTGTCCGACGTGACCGCCTTGGGAAGCGTCACCAGCAGCGCCGCCGTGCCGGGATTGTCGTCGTGATCGAAGTAGAGGCTGACGTCGTCCGCCAGTTGGAGCTGGTTGTTCTGGTTCTTCGTCCAACCACCAATGAATACCTGACCGGCGGACTCGATGGTCACGTCGCCGCCGACGCTCGTTTCGTACTCGACCGTCTCCTTGATGAGATTCCCTTGCGGATCGAACAACAGCGACTTGTTCGCGCCGGCGTAGATGTGTCCCATCATCTCGACCCCGGACTCGCCGAAAATGTACACCAAGCCGTGGGAACCGTCGGAAGTCCGTCCCGCGGCCGTCACGCCGCCGGCCGTGTCGATGATGACGCTCAGCCGCGGTTGCGCTTGCGCCGCGGTCACCGTGCCCCCGGCCACCTCCACGAGTCCCAGCAGCACCGCGTTGACGGAACTATTCCGAATCCTGAACGCCGTGGGACTGGTGAATCGCAGTTTGCCGGTCGGCCCGTCGGCACTCACCTCTTCCAAGACGGAGATATCCCGGATTCCTTCGCTCGCCAACTCGGCGTTCAGCAGGGAGACGATCTCGGCCGTTTTCAGCGTCTTGTCGAGAGTAATCGTGATCGAACCGAGGGGCACGTCGGAGGTATCGGCGAAGTCGAGTGTGACCTCCATATCCGCCCCACTCGGAATCGTATAATTCAGCGGCACGAATCCGGCGGTGTGGGAATAGGCACCCGCCGCGCTGGTGGCGGCGGAGACGTCGTCGTCCCCGGCGGCGCCGCCGATGAGCGCAACGGAATCACTCGCCAGGATTCCCGAATCGAGGTAGATCTGCTGCCCCGCGGTGACGGTCGCGCGGGAATCGGTCCCCGACCAGATGACGCCGGTGGGGCCGATATTTCCGCCTGCGACGATCGTTCCGAGGATATCCACGTCGTAGGCGCCCCAGATACTCACGTTCGAGCCGTTCTCGAAGGAGGTGATCACCGCCGTGGCGTCGACGAACACGCTCGCTTCTTCGCCGGTGGTCAGGTCCTGGGTCTTCCCGCGGCCGAAGATGTTGATGTCGTCCTGGACCTCCACGAAGGAGGTGGCGAACTTGACCCGCTGGCCGGAATCGATATAGAGGCCGGAGTTCTTTCCGCGCGCGAAGATGCTCCCCTCGATGATGATGTCGTCCGGCCCCTCCAGCCGCAAGAGGCTGTCGTCGGCCAGGGCCATGAGTTGCCCGGTGAGGTGAATACTGGCGTCAACCGGGTCGCGGTTGTTGTAGTTCCAGTCCTCGTTCCCCTCCAAACGCATGACATTGGTCGAACGGACCGCGCCGAAGATCCGCAATTCGTGCGGGGTGGTAATAATGACGTCGGCCCCGTCGGCCACCTTGACCGGCACGCCCCCTTGCCATTCGATACCGGCGAGGACCTCGCCGTTGATGTAGGCCGCGGCCGGGGCGTTGATCTCGATGAGGCTGTCCTTCCCGGGCGCGTAAATCGCCCCGGCGATCTGCACCAACTCGAAGAACGTCCCCGGCATGATGGAAATCCGCGCACCCTCGCCGCTGACATACGTCCGGCCGGCCATGACGACCGAATTGCGGGTCTCGATCTCGATGACTCCGCCCGGCTTGTTCGTCTTGAGGATGCCCTGAATTCCCTGCACGAAGTTGTTCCACCGGCGCGAATCGGGCGCTTCCTCCATCATCGGCGAGACGTACGTCTCCCCCTGTCCCTGGATGTCGATCATGATATCGCCGGCGTTGGTGATCACCCAGCCGTCGACGATCATCCGCTGCTCGATCCCGTCCAAATCCAATAGATCGCCGGTGATGCCGGAATCGAGTCCGCCCAGCGGCGCGTTGATGTTTTTCGACTTCACGTGGAGCCGCTCGGTGTTCATCTGGACCGTCACGAGCGGATCGCCGTAATGCGCCTGCGCCTCGACCTCGCCTTCGATAAAGATGCGGTCGGCGTTGAACACGACGTCGTCCCGGAACGACGAATCCCGATCTCGCGGGGAGCCGTCTTTCTTGACGATGTCGGCGTCCATGGCGTCTCCGAAGATCATCTTCGCCGTCGAGAAATCGCCGATCGTGATCAACGTGAACCCTTCCTTCAAGGCGGACAGGTCCCGCGTGGAGAGATGCACGGTGTTCGTGAACAGGCTGCCGTCGTCGTCGTAGGTCTGTTCCCCTTCCGGACCGCTGAAGTTTCCGCCGACGTGTTTGGGATAACTCATGAAGGCCGGAAAAGTGGACCGGATGTAAGTCCAGTCGTTCCCCAGTGGATGTTCGGCCGCGGTACCCAGAAGGAAATCGGTGGCGTGCGAGGTGAGGATCGTGAGGTTACCCGTTCCGATCACGCCGCCTCGCGGCCGCTCGGGATCGGCATCCCGTTCGACCGGGCCGCTCAGGAAGTCGAAGTCGTCCGCGGTCAGCGTGATGTCCTTGCCGGAATCGCGGGTGATGATACTGCCGCTATCAAGCGTGAGCCTTGCATCGACCGCGGCGAGCGTGATGTCGATAATCCCGTGGGCGCTGGAGACGCCGACCGGGTCACTGTTCGGCGCACCGGGCAGGCCGGTCAGGCCGTAGATCACCAGGCTGTCGGTTTCCTCGACGACGATTTCCGAACCGCTCTCGACGCCCTCGTCGCGGGTCAGGACGGTGAGCCCGCCGACCGTCGTCTCGATCTTGTTCGAGCCCAAGTACGTGTCGTTGTAGATATTGTCCGCCGCGAGAATCAGGTGCGAGCCGGCGCCGAGGAACTTCATGCCGTCGTGCATGGTGATGTTCCCTTGGGCGATGAACCGCATCTCGCCGCCGCCAAGCCGGTCGTCGTTGTCGCCGGAGGCGGAGGTGACATCCTCGTGGAAATCGATGGCCGCCTGGCCGGGGACGTTTGCCGTGTAAACGCGAAGATTGCCGTCGTTGATGGCGTTGAAGTGGGCATTGAGTTCGAGCGAACTCTTGCGGATATGCCAATCCAGATCGTGCGCGTCGATCGCGTGATCGATGGTGCCCACCGCGTCCTCGGTATCATGCACCAGCGGCGCGGAGGATCCGTACCGCGCACCAATACTGTCGGCCGTGATATGGAAGTCGCCGGTGGCGTGGAAAGCGGCGTCGAGAACCACGTCCTCCACCGCTTCGATGACGATGTCGTTCCCCTTGAAGAGCATCGAGGAACCGTCCACCTTCGGCTTGATCACGACGTTGTTCCCGGAGACGTAGAGATCGCTCCGGCCCATGTTCGGCTGGGCGATATCGGAGGTGATCGTCAGGTTGATCGGGTGGAACGTGGTCACGCTCTCTTCGTCGATCTGGGACTCTCGGGCCACGAGCGTGAACTTCTCCACGTCGTCGGTGAACCGGAAGACCTCGCGGCCGCTTCGGATTTCGTGATCGTTGATCGTGATCGTGTCCGGCAGGGACGGGTCCATCTCGATCCCGACGAGGTTTTCGAAGATCACCTCGTCCAGGTCGCTGTCATTGTCGACGAACGAGATGATGCCGTCGGCCTTGGTCGACGTATTCCGTCCGAGCCGGAACGTGGTCGTGCTGGGACCGCCGGTATCCTCGATGGTCAAGAGCCCTTCCGGCGGGTCGGAAATGTAGATCGTGTCCTTTCCGGTGCCCAGGATGAGATGCGTCACCTGCGCCCGGCCCAGGCGCAGCTCCTCCTTGGCCGTATTGATCGTAATCCCGCCGGCGGTGATGTTCACCGTCATGTCGTCGCTAACGCCGCTGAAATCGACGACCGTTCCCCCTTCGGTATCGCGGAAGCGGTCCTCGCCGAACCCGGTCGTGAAATAGTAGGTGTCCATCCCGCCCATGCTGGTCAGGGAATCCGCGCCCGGTCCTCCGGTGATTTCGTCGTCGCCGTTGCCCCCGGTAATGCGGTCGTCGCCGGGGCCTCCGTCGATAATGTTTCCGCCCGAGCCGCCGGTAATCCGATCGTCTCCGTCGTTCCCTTCGATCCGCGTCGGGCTGATCGACCTTGAAGCGTCGAGGGTATCGTTACCCGGCCCGCCGATAAGGATTTGAGTGCCGATGCCGGTGCCCGTGCCGGTGATCAGCTTATCGTCCCCCGGACCGCCGTCGAACTCCACGTCGACGCCGGTGAGGGCGGAAGCGTCGAGGACGTCGTTCCCGGCACCGCCGTCGGCGATCACCTTGCTGAACGTTCCCCCCTGCGGCGCGTAGTCCCACGACCACTCACCGTACGAGACGGTAATACCGCTCTGATTACCGGTAAGCGTCACTTTCTCGCCGCCGTCGTCGGTGTCGAGGTATTCGCGGTCGCCGGCCCGCTTGCCGGTGTGGAGGACCAGTGTATCCCCCTCGACGTGTGCCAGCACCGGCTGGACCTTCGGCGCGTTATACTCCCACTCCGCCAGCGTGATATCGAAGATCGTCCAATCGACGACGCGTTTCATGATCTTGCCGACGAACGGAATTGAAACGCCGACGTCGACGAAAACATAGGCCTCGAAGTAGACCCGGCCGTCGAGGTTGATGATATTGAGCAACCCGCCGGGGGCGTCGTTGCCGGTGTAGTTCCACATCGCGGCCAGCTCGCTGAAGTGAACCCGGCCGTCATCGTTGATGTCGTTGATGTCCAGTCCCATCTCAAAGCCGACCACGCCGCCCAAGCCCGCCTCGACGAGCAGCGCCCAGATACTGGCCTCCAGGCCGATTTCGATGCCGAACGCGAACTCGTCTTTCTCCACGCCGGAGGTGATGCCGAAGTCGGCGATATAGAAGCCGTCGAACGCGTACCACCAGTTGCCCGTATCGATTGCGCGGCGGATGCCGTAGGTGTCGTAGCCGAAGCCGAGGTCGGCCTGGGCCCAGAGGTTCCCCACCGCGGCCAGTTTGAGAACGACGGGGCCGGCGGTGAGGGTGGCGATCGTCTGGTTGAAATTGAGTTTGTACTCAAGCAGCGGCATTTCGTAGGTGAAGATGATCGCGTCGCCGCCGGTAATCAAGCTCATCCAGTTGCTGATATCGAGGATGTGATCGACGATTTCGAACCCGCCCCGATCGGTCGACGTGCCACCCGCGGAATTCCCGCCGGAAAACCGACCACCGGCCCCGGTCGAGGCGGTGCTGATGGCGTCGAGGACGGATTGCACTCCCGACGGGAGGCTGCCTGCATCCCGTCTCGCGGTGACGTTATTGGTTCCCAGGCCCATGATATCGCCCAGCAGGATCTCGCCGTTCATTCCAATCATGGCGTCAACCTGGTTGACGATCTCGATCATGTTCTTCGCGGCGTTGAAAAAGGCAACCGGGATTTCGCTATAACCCAACGCGGAGGAGATCGTGTTGATCAGACCGAGGAGGTTGGGAGGGCTTACGAGGGCGTCGAGCCCGCTCACCTCCGTCAAGAGGACGTCGAGGACCGGTTCGAATGGGGACAAGATATCGCTGATCTTGTCGGTGATCGGCTTGATGACGTCGGTGATGAACGTCCCCACGTCGATCCGCAGGTTGTAAAGTCCGAATTCCGGCTCCTCGGCGCCGCCGTCGAGCGTCCAACCCCAACCGGCGACGAAATCGGCCTTCAGTCGCGGCAGGCCGATGTCGCCGATATCGAGGGTCATCGTCAGGTTGAGGCTCGCTTCCAGGCCCAAATCGATGTCGAATATATCCTCGATCGGCGACGAAATCAGGCGGTTGAGCGTGACGCGGCCCGTCTCGCTATCCCCCATCACGTCGAGCGAAAGATTGCCAAAGATGCCGCTGGGCTGGAAGCCCTCGCGATTGGGATCGCGGTCGATGTCATCCACGCTGAGAATGAAGAACAACAGCTTCCCTTCCGCGTAGAACGGGGTCACCTTGGCGTTGTTGAGCGGTTCGCAGTCGAGGAACGCGCCGATCTCCACCATCAGTTCCGGCGTACCCGGCGCGGTCTTGTCGTTCGTCCCCAGATAGAACCCGTCTTCGACACTCAAACCGAAGGAGAAGTCGTAGCTCCAGGTCATCTCCACGGCAAAACCGCCGTCCACCTTCAGGCCGAAGCCGGGAACGTTGATATCCTGCGGAACGTTGATATCCAGCGGAATGTCGATTCCGGTACCGAAAACAATTCCCCCCAGGGGCACGTCGAACTGGATCGCGTCGGCATCTTCCGGCACGGAATCCCCCAGGGTCCAACTCTGCACGAGATCACCATCGGCGTCGTACCAGCCGACCCCGACGTCGTGAATATCGATCCGGCCGTTGCCGTCGCGGTCTTGCAGGATATCCAACTTGCCGGGGCCGAAAACGTCGAACATCGACTCCTGAATGGAGGCGATTGCGGTACCCGGACCGCTGAGCTTCTCGCGGAGATCGGCCAGGAAGCCGGTGCGGATGTCGCGGATGAACGTCGCCGCCTTCCCCAGTTTGTCGCCGACGAGCGGGATATCCTCGGCGAAACCGGAACCCATCACGTCCTGAACCATCCCCAGTCCCCAGTCCAGGCCGTCGAGGATATAGGACGGGTCGTTGAGGATGCTCAACAACCCGAAGTCGGGCATGGTGATCGAAGGCAGGTCGACGATGACCGCCTCGGCTCCGCCGGAGCCGCCGCCGGCAAGCCGTTTGAAGGACTCCAGCAGTGCCTCGTCGCCCCAACCGGTCGGATTGGGGGCGTTGTTCGTGTAGACGTGCAGCGGGGTCACGCTCAAAAGCGGAATCTCCAGCGGCAGGTAGACGTCGAAACCGCCAATGAGATCGTAGGTGAAGTTGTTGCCCAGTTCCTCGGAAAACATGTAGAACCGCCCGTCGTCGGCCGGGTGGCTGCCGCCGGTTTCGTCCTGATCGATACAGAGCGTGAACGTCGCGAAATCGACGTCGGTGACGACGTAACCGGGGCCGGCGTAGTAGCTTTGCGTTCCGTTTCCAGGATTTCCGTCGTTGTCGTAGGTCAGCCTGCCGAGGTATGCGGAGCCACCCTTGACGCCGATACCGAATGGGTTGAACATGAGTTCCAGATCGGTCCCTTCCACTTTCAACCCCACGGTGACGCGCGTTCCGGTGTCGTCCTCCGTCCCCGGACCGTGGGCATCGTAGTCGTAAAGGAAGAAGTCGATATCTCCGCTTTCGATCTCACTGAAGTCGATGCCGACCTCGATCGTCATGCTCACGAAGGCGTCCCACGAGATATCCTCCCCGGCGGAGACGAGATCATTGATGAAATCCCAACCGCCGCCGACCGAACCGCCGAAGATGCCGATCATGTCCCCCAGATTGAACGCGAAGCTCAGGTTCATGTACTCTTCGTCGAGCAGGTCGGAGAGCATCTTGTCCCACTGGATGTGGACCTTGATCACCTCCGAGTCACTCGGATCGAGCGAGAGCCCAAACGCATCCCCGTCGGTCAGACCGAGAGCGTTTTCGATGATGTCTTCCACCTCCTGCAACACGGCGGCCGGATCCTCCGCGGCCAGTTCCACCTTGTCGAGCAAATCTTCGACGAACGCGAACGCGTCCTCGACGCTGCGGTTGATGATGGGGATCGTCTGATCGTAAAACGACGTATCTTGCAGGGCCATCTCGATGAATTCGACCCCGGTACGGATCGCGTCGATGATCGCCGAGAAATCCATGTCCCGGAAATTGAACGCGTTGGAGAAGTCGGGCACGACGATGACCACGTGATCCTGGTCGAGGTGCGATTGGATCCGCTGCTGGATCGCCGGAACGGTGGTGTCCCCCTCCACCACCTCGACCGTCTCCCAATTGAGCAGGTCGGGGATCGTGATCGAGAGTTCCATGTTGCTCAGACCCGTTTCGTCCAAACCCGGGATGTTCGGCGAGATATCCAGACTCCGCAGTCGGGCCTGCCCGAAACCATTGAAGTCGAACAGAAAATGATCGATCAGCCCGCCGCTGATGAGGTCGGTGAAGGTGAACTGCCGGTCGTCTTCGGTCTCGATATCGCCGTCTTCATCGAGGGTGATGGTCGCCTCGGCCAGCAGATGGACGCCGGAACCGGTACCCGCCCCGCCGCCGGTCAGGCTCATAAAGCCGAGCTTCGCGAAGAACTCGAGGTCTTCCACGTCGAGCGATGCCCGGCCGGAAACATAGGCGTTGTTAATGAGGAACGTAAACCCTTCCGTTCCGGTCGGTCCGTCGAAGTCGATGACCCATTCGAAACCTCCCTCGACCGACACCTGGATATCGGCGGTGGCGTTCGTCCCCAATTCCAAAACGCCGCCAACGTCGAAGCCCAGGTCAATCGGCTGGTTTCGCAAATTGAAGAGATCGTGGTGGAACGAGACGAGATCGCTCTGCTCCAACAGACCCAGGTCGACCAGGCCGCCCAGGTCGAACCCCTCGATACCGAGGCTGCCGGCGGCCACCTGCGCCAGATCCAGCAGGTTGCCCCGGCCGACGAGACCGGCGTCGATGAGATCGGCCAACGAGACGCTCACGTCGGTGGAACCCAGAAGCGATTGCAGCGTGATGTTCCCCACGCCCAGTTCGCCCGGATCGATCAACCCGGCATTCTCGAGTGCCGAGAGGGCCAGCTCAAGACTTGGATCAAACTCGTTCTGCGCGATCAGTCCCATGGAAAGCGCGTCGCCCAGGCCGTAGGCACGGTTGGCCAGCAGGTCGTCCAGGTCGACGAATGCGGCCTCGACCGGATCCGTGGTCGTCTGGAGTACGTTCAGTCCGGCGCCCACCAGGTCCTCGATATTCACGTCGACCAGACGCGACTCCAACAGCGCACCGACGGAAATCTGCGTCAGGCCCAACGACGCCAACGCTCCGGGAGGAATAATCCCCTGGCTCTCCAGCGTGGCGATGTTGAGCATCGCGCTCGTATTCGGCTTGAACAGTTCCACGCCGGCGGCGATCAGGTTCGCCGCCGAAATCACCCGCGACCGGATCAGTCCGCTAAACGGGATTTTGCGGTTGGAAAGAAAGTCCGTGGCGCCCAAGAGGTCGTACTCGAACAGGTCTTCCAGTGTGACGTTCACCGCCGTCGAAGCCAGTAGATTGGCGAGCGAGATGGTTCCGGCCGGCAGGTCGCCCGATCGGATCAATTCCAGGTTGACCAGGTCCGCCACGGAAATGGTCGTGGCCGGGTTGAAGAACCCGGCGTCGAATAGATCCCACCGCGCCATTTCATCAAGCGGCGTGGCGATCATGCCGAGCAACCCGTCCAGGACCGTGTCCTTATCGACGAGCGATTCCGGATCGATCG
>CAZFQG010000062.1:0-30854 GCA_964520785.1 uncultured Planctomycetaceae bacterium
TTTCATGTATTTCGTCGACCATTGCCACCAGAACGGGATAGGCGTGGTCCTCGATTGGGTTCCGGCGCACTTCCCGCGCGACGGCCACGGGCTGGCGCGGTTCGACGGCACGGCCCTGTACGAACACGCCGACCCCCGGCAGGGAGAACACCAGGACTGGGGAACGCTCATCTTCAATTACGGCCGCCACGAGGTCCGCAATTTCCTGATTTCCAACGCTCTGTTCTGGTTCGACAAATACCACATCGACGGGATTCGGGTGGACGCGGTCGCTTCGATGATCTATCTCGACTACAGCCGCCAAGACGGAGACTGGATTCCGAACTGCTTCGGCGGCCGGGAAAACCTCGAAGCGATCGACCTGATCAAGAAAATGAACGAACAGGTCCACTTGCAGTTCCCCGGCGCGCTGACGATCGCCGAGGAATCGACCGCATGGTCCGGCGTCTCGCGGCCGACATACCTGGGAGGCCTCGGTTTCAGTCTGAAGTGGAACATGGGCTGGATGAACGACACGCGGTCCTACATCAGGCACGAGCCGATCCACCGCAAATACCACCACGATGAACTGACGTTCAGCCTGATCTACGCGTTCCACGAGAACTTCGTCCTTCCGCTGTCACACGACGAGGTGGTTCACATGAAGGGATCGCTGCTGGATCAGGTGCCCGGCGATTTATGGCAGAAGTTCGCCAATATGCGGCTGCTCTACTCGTACATGTGGACGCACCCCGGCAAGAAGCTGCTGTTCATGGGGGGAGACTTCGGCCAGTGGAACGAGTGGGACTTCGACGGCAGCCTGCAGTGGGACTTGCTCCAGTGGGAGTCTCACCAAGGGCTCAAGAAGTGCGTGGCGGACCTCAATAAACTGTACCGAGAGGAGCCGGCCCTGTTCGAACTCGATTTCGACGGCGGCGGCTTCGAGTGGGTCGATTGCCACGACTTCGAAAACAGCGTCCTCAGCTATATCCGCAAGGGAAAGAAGCCGGACGACTTCGTCGTCGTCGTCTGCAACTTCACCCCGGTCGTCCGTCAGGACCACGTCTTCGGCGTTCCCCACGCGGGCTGGTACGACGAAATCTTCAACAGCGATTCGCGGTTCTACGCCGGCTCGAACGTGGGGAACTATCCCGGCGTCCTGGCCGAGCCGCGTCCTTCGCACGGGCGACCCGCCGCGATCCATCTCACGCTACCCCCCTTGGCGACGATCGTCTTGAAGCCCAAACGCGAGGACGGGGCGCAGGTGGGGGATTCCCCGTTGGCGGGCCGCCGGCGACCCCGTGCTTTGGCCCGCGCGAAATGATCAAAAAACCGGCCGGGGGGAGAACGACCCCCGGCCGGCTGCGTATACTCTCTGGTTTTCTTGTTTCGTTTTGAGATTCGCGGCGCGCCTTTTGTAGGGCACGGCTCGTTTCGAATCTATCGGTAAACGGGTCCGGCCCCAGTCATCGCGCGGATGAACGGCGCCGAATCACGCAGGCCAAGAGGCTCATCAAGCCGAGCAGGACGAACGTGGTCGGCTCGGGAATCACCGCCGCGGCCATGTGGGCACCCCAGTTCGCGCGGACGATGTCCAAGTCGGCCGAATTCACGATGCCGTCACCATTAGCGTCACCGGCGGGATTGTTGGTTCCCCAGTTGGCGCGGATGAGGTCCAGGTCGGCCGAATTCACGAAACCGTCCCCGTTCAAGTCGCCCTGCAATCCGGGGAATTCGGCAAGAATGGCGATCTCGCTGGCGCTGAGGGCTCGCTTGAACAGATAGACTTCGTCCATCTGGCCGATGAACTGGCGCGCAATGTCGTTGTTCAACCCCAACAGGGCTCCGTTATCCCAATTGTCGTAGATCGAACCCGCGCTCTCCGGGGCACCGGAAGCGACCTTTTCACCATTGAGGTAAAACGCCCAGCTCGCTTGGGCCTGGCTGTACGTCCAGGCAATGTGAGACCAAGTGTCGAAGACGGGCATGATGGTCGCGCCAAAATCATCCTTGACGTCTCCTTGGTTAACGATAGTCTGCATTCCCGCCCCCACGCCGCCATCCTGCCGGATCGTGTACCGGTATGACCCGTTTTTCACCTCGAGGTGATAGGGCCAGGCCGCCCGGGCGTAGCCGAGACCGCCGCTGCCGTTCGCGTCCGGTTCATACGCCGACGCGCAGAACGTGGCCTGAGTGGAATCGCTGCCGGCCGGTTTCTGCGACGTATTGACCCACAATGCCAGGGTCATTCCCGTCGTCGGAATGTCGGCCGGATTCGGCTCGTCGCCGTCGTTCTGCCATTCGTACGCGAGCTTCGTGCCGGTACCAGGGTAGTCCTGGTCCCCGTCCGGACCCAGGGGCTCGGGACGGCCGGCCGTCCGCCAAGTGTTGACGATCTCGATCGCGGCCCAATCGTCGTCCGCCGGATCATCCGGATTGGTCACGTTGAATTGGGCGGCGTTTCCAAAGACCCCCGGAACGAATACGATCTCGGACGTTTGCCCCGGGGTTGCCGCCGTAACGACTTTGCCGTTCATGCCGTTGCCGGATCCGTCATTGACGATGACATCGTCGCCGACGGTGATGTCATCGAAGCTGTAATAGAATACCAACCCGCCGGTGACGGCCGGCCCGGCGAAAGCCACGCCCACGGTGGCAAACAGCGCGCCAAGCGCGCACAAGAGAACTCTGCACTTCATCGGTCTTTCCTCCTCGGTTTTACCAGTGCAAAAAAGATGATGTTCTCGGCGAGACGTCTCGCCGTTAACCCGCATACGAAACAACCCGCATTCAAAACCCCGGCCGACACCAAGTAGCGACCGGCGTTGTTGAACAAAAACCCTTTGCCGGCTCGCACGGGTCCTGCATCACTTCACCACCCGTGCCATACCACATCGAAACAATAACATACCACATCGAAACAATAATGCGGATTTTAATGGATTTGCGGAGCAAAGTCCATACTGCAAGAAATAAATTCCCATAAAAGACAATACTTATTGCTCTCTGTATGGCGGCACGCGCGTTCCTGTAACGCTTCGGCTTTAAGGCTATAATATTTCCAAACGCCTCACACTCCACGAACTCGATACCTGAATTCCCCTCTTATAGAGGGACAATAAGTCGTGACCACCCGTATTTTGCACGTTATTCCCACTCTGGACCGAGGCGGCGCCGAGAAGCAGCTTACCCTCCTTGCGAAGGGACTTTCCTCCGGCACGTACTCGGCGGAGTTCGAGACCCACGTTTATGTACTCACCCGAGACGGCCCCTTACGCGCCGATTTGGAGGAGTCCGATATCGACACGCGGTTGATTGGGAAGCGCCTGAAAATCGACCCGATCGCGTGGTTCCGTTTGCGACATCACGTCAAGCGATTGCGGCCGGATATCGTTCACACGTGGATTTTCGCCGCCGACGCCTACGGCCGTTCCGCCGGGAAGGCCGGTGGGGCACCCCGCTTCATAACCGGCCTGCGGTGCGAGGACCCGTGGAAGGGTTGGAAGGAACGTTTCGTCGATTTACGTCTGGCGAAGCGGACCAGGGTCTTCGTGGCCAACAGCAAAGGAGTCCGCGACTTCTACGTCAAGTACGGATTGCCGGAAGAGAAGCTCCAGATTATCCCCAATGGAGTGGCCCCGGCGGCCGAGAGTCCGCTTTCTCGCGAGGAACTGCTTTCACGTCTGGGCCTTCCTAAGGAGACCAAACTCATCGGTCTGATCGCGAGGCTTTGGCCGCAGAAACGTATCAAGGACGCCATCTGGGCGGCCGACCTGCTGAAGGTAATCCGCGACGACGTTCACCTGCTCATCATCGGGGACGGACCCCACCGTGCGCGGCTGGAAACGTACCGGAACCAGGCGGAGATCGCCGACAAGGTCCATTTCCTGGGTGCGCGTAACGATATCGCCGACCTCTTGCCCCACTTCGACGTCATCTGGTCGACCAGCGCGTACGAGGGTCTTTCGAACGTGATCATGGAAGCAATGGCGGCCGCGCGGCCGGTCGTCGCGACCGACATCCCCGGCACGAACGAATTGATCTCCCATGGCGAGACCGGAATGCTGTTTCCCGTCGGTGACCGCGCGGCCATCGCCGGATGTACCAAGGCTCTGCTCGAACGACCGGACGCCGCGAAACGCCTCGGCGAGACCGCCCGAGAGAGAGTCCTCGCCGAATACGGAGTCGAGAAGATGGTCGCCCGGTATGCCGACTTGTACCGCCATGTGATGCGGGATTAGGGTCGAGCGGCCCAAGGGCGAGCGATGGCCCGGGGAAGTCGGTTTCGAGAGAAGAACCATCACTACAGGCGTAAAGAAACACCCGCCGTGAACGGAGGGCATCGTCTTGCCGGCCGGTATCCATAGGGCCGCGGTTATGCTTTTCGCACGTGGTCCATCAACCGAAGGACGTGGGCGGTGGGGGTATCGTAGGCCAGCGATCCGGTGCCGACACAGGTGTTTTCACGGGACTTCGCCAGGGCGATGACCCGGTCCGATTCGGCGCGGATCGCCTCCCAAGGACCTCTTTGGATGATTCTCAAGTCGCAATTGACCCGGACGCGGACTTCGGTCCGGTTTCGGACCTTTTCGAGGAAGGCGGACTGATCCGTTTCGAAGGGACAGATGAGATAGCCGGTCCCCATTTCGAGCAACGGCTCGATGATGGGGGTCGTATTTCCACCGATGATGCAGGGGATCGGATGCCCGACGACTTCGGCGATACGGATCATGATCTCGCTCAGGGCCGGCAGCTCGATTCGGCGGAACTGGCTCGGCGAAAGGAGTGGGGGGCATGCGGCCGATTCGAAGAACGTGACGTCTACCCCGGCCTCTTTCACCGCGGCGGCGAAGCCGACCTGGGCGTCGACCAAATGCAGCAGCGCTTTCCGGACAAGCGACGGATCGGTCGCCGCCTCCAGCAACAGGCGGTCGAACCCGACGAGGTTGGCCGCGATGGAGAACGGCCCGGCGATCGGTACGCGAATATCCGCATCGGGAAAGGCCTCTCGCAGGCGTCCGGCAACCGCGATCTGCATTGGAATGCGCCCGTCGGTCGCCGGGTCGAACCGGGGCAATTCGAGCAGAGCGGCGGTTTCCTCGAGAAACGGTCGTACCGCCGGTACCGCGGTCTCCCAAGGGGCCTCCAGCACGGCGCCGTAGGCCTCCGCTTCGAGATTGTATATGTCGATTCCCGGCATGATCGGCGCGTGCCGATACGTCCGATATGCGGTCGCGTGCGCCCGAAAGAGCAAATCGGCGCTTCGCGACACTTCCCAAGGCGTGCATCCGATCAGGAAGGCCGCGTGCTCGTATACCGAAGGAGAAACGTCCATCGTCTTTCTCGCGCCGGGGTCTGGAGGGTCTTTTTTTAAGAATACCGAACTCGCCGCGGCGGTCAAGGGCGCGCGGGGGTTATTGACGCCGCCTCGGAGATTCCTTAGAATCGGCCCGATCGTGCCGAGAGGCGCCGTCAATCGGATGCAATCGGATGCAATAGGATGGAAGAAAGTGTCCGGCCCGGCCGGACCGAACCCGCCGAGGAGCGCATTCATGGACCAAACCGTCAGAATCATGCCGTGCCTGGACATGCAAAACGGCCGCGTCGTCAAGGGCGTGCATTTCGTCGATATCCAGGACGCCGGTGATCCGGTCGCCTGCGCGAAGGCCTACTGCGAGGCCGGCGCCGATGAACTGGCCCTCCTGGATATCACGGCGACGGTCGAACGTCGCGCTACCATGCTCGACGTGGTCGCGCGCGTGGCGGAGGTGACGACGGTACCGTTCACCGTCGGCGGCGGTATCGCGGACGTGAAATCGGCCGAGGCGGTTCTCACGGCGGGAGCCGACAAGGTCTCCACCAGCAGCGCGGCGTTCCGCGACCCGGAGGTGATCGCCGAGATGGTCAAGGCCTTCGGTCCCGAAAAGGTAACGGTCGCCATCGACGTGGACCAGAACGTCGCGATGCCCTCCGGCTACGAGGTCTATATCGACGGGGGCCGGACCGCAACCGGCTCGGACGCGATCGAATGGGCGAAAAAGGTCGACGGCTACGGAGTGCCGGTCATTTTGCCGACAAGCAAGGCGGGCGACGGAGCGAAAACCGGCTACGACCTGCCGGTGATCCGCGCTATCAAGGAGGCCGTTTCGGCCGAGGTCGTCGCCTCCGGCGGCGCCGGCTCGCTGGAACACTTCCATGACGCCGTCCAGGCCGGAGCAACCATTCTTCTGGCAGCCTCCGTGTTCCACTTCGGAACGCTCAAGATTCCGCAGGTGAAGGAGTACCTGCGCGGCCGCGGCGTCAAGGTCCGATAGGACGCGACCTCAGTCGAAACAGAAACAATCTGTCTCGTCGCAATCGTGCAGGCGGCAGTAGCCCGCGCGGCGGCGCCGCGGATTCGGCGGCGCCGGCTGCTCTTCCTTCGGCGGGCCGTGGATGCACGCGAGGAACGCGGTCAGGCCCTCCGCGCTCAAAACCCGCCCCAGACGGACTTCGTCCGGGTCGCAATGGATCTCGCCGCGGGGGTCGTGGTGGAAGAGGACGCTCGAGTCGCCGGGCTTGGGTCGCACCGCCCAGAAGTTGACGATCCGCCGCTTGCGACCGAAGACCGGTCCGATAAGCCGTCCGGCGAGGCGTTCGTCGGCGGCGAGTCCCGAGATGGCAATCTCCTCCTCGGAGAACCCTTCGACCTCCAGACCCACCGCCATTTCTTCCGGCTCACGGAACAGGCCGATTTGAAACTCGTCCGCTCCGGCGGGCGGGATATTCCACGATTCGAGAAACCGAGCGGCGGCGCGGCTTTCCGGCGCGGCGGCGTCGCGGGCCGCGAGCGAGAGGTTCTCCTTCGCCAGATCGAAAAACGCTCGGAACATCGCCTGAGCCCGCGGGGAGGCCACCTCAAACGTCGTCCGCGTCGGATGCGTCATCGTCATAGCCGGTCGCTCCTCGTAATCGTGCTCGAATGGTCTTTAGTCGTAACGCGAGTTCCTTTTCAAAGCCCCGGTCGACCGGCCGGTAGTACTCGCGCCGGACTCCCAGGTAATCCTGCTCGGCGATTCCCCCTTCGGCGTCATGCGCATATTGGTATCCCTCGCCGCGGCCGAGGCGTTTGGCGCCCGCGTAGTGGCTGTCTCTTAAATGAACCGGGACCGGGAGGACGCGGTTCTCGCGGACGTCCCGCCGCGCTTCGCCGATCCCGACGGTCGCCGCGTTCGACTTCGCCGCGCACGCCAGGTAGATCACCGCCTGCGCCAGGTTGAGCTGGCATTCCGGAAGCCCCACCAGTTCGCATGCCTGTGCCGCGGCCACGGCCATCGTCAAGGCTTGTGGCGCCGCGTTGCCGACGTCCTCGCTGGCGAGAATCACCAGCCGCCGCGCCAGGAACCGGACGTCTTCACCCCCTTCGAGCATGCGTGCCAGCCAGTACAAAGCCGCGTCCGGATCGCTCCCTCGGATGCTCTTGATCAGCGCACTGATCGAATCATAATGCGCATCGCCGTCGCGGTCGAACCGGATCGCCTTGCGCTGCAACGACTCCGCGGCCAACTCCTTTGTGAAATCGACCGGCCGCGCCGCGGTCGAAAGGACTCCGATCTCCAGCGCCGAAAGGGCCCGCCTGGCATCGCCGTCGCTCGTTTCGGCCAGGAAGTCCAGCGCGTCGTCGTGCAGAGTGATTTCGATCTTCCCCAGGCCCCTTTCGGGGTCGGCCGCGGCGCGGCAAAGAAGGTCCTTGATTTCCTCGTTCGAGAGGGGTTCGAATTGGAATATCCGGCTGCGGCTGACCAAGGCGTTGTTGATCGTGAAAAAGGGGTTTTCGGTCGTGGCGCCGACCAAGATGACGACGCCGTTTTCGACGTCCGGAAGAAGCACGTCCTGCTGGGCCTTGTTGAAACGGTGGATTTCGTCGATGAATAGAAGCGTCTTCGTCCCACCGGCGGCAACCTCTTCCCGTGCGTCGACGAGGATTTCCCGCAAGTCCTTCACGCCGCCGAGAACCGCGCTGAGTTGGCGGAAACGGCTCCGCGTTTCTCCGGCCAATAGGTGGGCCAGGGTCGTCTTTCCGGTGCCGGGAGGGCCGGTGAAGATGAGCGACCCCAAGCGGTTCGCCTTGATCAGCCGCCACAGGAGTTTTCCTTCTCCCAAAAAATGCCGCTGCCCCACGAACTCCGCCAACCGCACCGGCCGCATTCTCGCCGCCAAGGGCTGGACCCTCAGGCGATTCGCGTTTTCACTGGCTTCAAAAAGGGACGCCATGGGGGAACGGCTCAGGGTATTGCGTTGTCGACTCAGCTCGAAAAAGAGAGAAGATGGGGGTTTGGCCTAAACTCTAACACATCGATCCGGAATTGACAACGGCTGGAGCTATTAAGCCCCCTGTATTGAGGGGCCCGTCGGGCGCCGGTACCGGTAACTCAACAAGATATCGATGAGGACGCACAGCCCATTGAATAGGTAGAGGACGATCACGGGGTCGAGGTGGTAGAAGACCTTATGGCACGTTCCGAGAACGTAACCGAGAAGGACGAGCCAGAGGAACCAGAAGCTCTTGCCGGCGCTCGTCTTCGACCTGAGGAGCTTGACGATGGAGAGGGGCCAGCTCACGCCAAAGCAAACGAGCATGCCGATCTCGAAAATGCTCATTTGCCGGAAGGAATAGAGCAGGTCGGCGGGATCGATGAACATGAAAGGAAAAGGCTGAAAAGGGAGGGCGTCACGCTGGATCTCGCTCGCCGCGAGGGACGCCGGCGCGGCATGCGGACAGACAGGCTTCCCAATCGCGAAAAACGCACCCGGTCGGGGGCACGATCCGTCCCCGACCGGAGCGTCGATGTCAGGAAGAAAAAACCGCGAAAGCGGTTACAGGTACGCTTCTTCGGCGTGGATGTGTCCACGGAACCAGCTCTTGCCGATCCGTTTCGCTTCCTTCGCCATAAGCGCGGGGGAGCCGACGGCACGGGTGAATCGTTCGTCGAGATTGGCGACGAATTCGAGCCAGTTCTCGGGATCGAGTCCCATCTTCTTCAGCACGGCGGCGATATCCGCCGGAGGGGAGGCGTCCTGCTTCTTCGCGGCGAGTTGCTTGCCGGTCCATTCGACCAATTTGACGTAGTCGGACGGATTCATGGGAAAAGCGCTTTTCGCGGGCGTCTTTCCGCGCGCCTTGGTGGCATCGAGCGGATTCAGCCAGGCATCGGGGTCCTTGGCGCGCGGGGCGCGCGCCCTGGCCCTGGCGCGGGTTTTCGCCCCGGCGATCCGGTCGCAGGCGGAAGAGTAACCGCCTTGGGCGATGTCCGCGGTACATCCGCCGAGCAAGGGCGAGGCCTCGATCGCGACGCAGGTCGCCAGGGCGGCCGGAGCGTCGAGGACCTGCCGCGTGCGAAACCGGCCGTACCAGACGCGGCCCTTGCGACGCTCCTCGCGGTTCATTCGCCGGGCCACCGCCTCGCACAGGTCGCGGACGAACCAGGTCACGTCGCAGAGTCGCTTGCGGCACTCTTCCAGTTGCGCCTTATCGGCGAGCAGTTCTCGGGTCTGCTGCTTCGACGGCTTGACGGTCCCGAACTCCAGTTCGCGGTCGCGGTCTTGCGGATGGATCATCTTCCAGCGCTGGGCGACTTCTTCCTTCGACCACTTCTTGGCGACGTCGGGACGGACCCGAATCACCACGTCGAGGCGGTCCTTGTTGATCGCGTAGCCGCAGACTTCCACGGCAAACACCTCGCTCATTTGAACGAGCCGCGCACGGATCCACTCCTTGCGGTGATCGTAGTCCTTCTTTCCTTTCTTGCCGCACAGGACCATCCTGGGCAACGTCGTCGCCCAGCAATGGTACACCGCGACCTGATTCGGACGAATGATTTCCTTACGTGCATACGAAGCCATAGTTCATCTCCAAAACGGTTCCCCCAGGTTCTAGTTCATGGGAACTTAACCGGGTGCCTTGACGGCACCCGCGACGGCGTCTCCCATTTCCACCGTCGACACGGGAGTGTCTCCGGCCGAAGCGATATCGGCCGTGCGGAGGCCCCCCGCGATTACCTCGTGCACCGCGCGCTGCACGGCGCCCCCGGCTTCCGCCAGGTCGAGACCGTAAGTCAACATCATCGCGGCGGAGAGAATCTGCGCAATCGGGTTGGCGATCCCTCTTCCGGCGATATCCGGCGCGGAGCCGCCCGCCGGTTCGTACACGCCGAACCCGGATTCGTTCAAGCTGGCGGAGCCCAACAGACCGAGGGACCCCGACAGCATGGCGCACTCGTCCGAGATGATGTCTCCGAACATGTTTCCGGCCAACAGGACGTCGAAGCGCCGCGGGTCGCGGATGACCTGCATCGCCGCGTTGTCGATGTAAAGGTGCTCCAGCTTCACGTCCGCGTACTCCTTCGCGACCTCGTTGACGACGTCGCGCCAAAGGGTCATCGACATCAGGACGTTCGCCTTGTCGATGGAGGTCACGTGTTTCTTCCGCGCGCGGGCCGCCTCGAAGGCGCGCCGCGCGATCCGTTCGATTTCCCAACGGTGGTAGACGAGCGTATCGTATCCTCGTTCGTCCGCGCCCGAACCATCGCGGCCCTTCGGTTGGGCGAAGTAAATCCCGCCGGTGAGTTCCCGGACGCACAGGATGTCGAAACCCCCTTCGACCAGATTGGGCCGCAAAGGGCAGTTCCCGGCCAGTTCCGCGAACAAGATCGCCGGCCGTAGGTTGCAAAAAAGCCCGAAGTGCTTGCGCAACGGAAGCAGGCTGGCACGCTCCGGCTGTTCATTCCGCGGCAGTGATTCCCATTTCGGACCCCCCACCGAACCGAGCAGGACGGCGTCGCTGCCGGCACACGTGGCGATCGTCTCCTCGGGAAGTGCCCTCCCGTGACGGTCAATCGCGATGCCGCCGAAATCCGCGTATTCATATTCAAATGAAACACCGTAGGCCGCTTCCACCGCGGCAAGTACCTTCAGCGCCTCGGGCATGACTTCCGGCCCGATCCCGTCCCCGCTCAGTACCGCGATACGTTTCTTTTGCGCCATTTTTTCTATATTGACCGAAACCTCGTCTGAACCGTGCCCGGAATTCCCGGACCCTGATGATACCTGTACCAAAAAACGCGTCCTCGCGAAAGACACCCCCAAGGGGAAATCATCGCGCCTCGCGCTCGCAATCCGCCCGCGACCAGCGGATCAGGACCAAGGTGGCGGCGGAATCTCCACTCCGAGAGTCGGAACTCCGCGTCTCCTTCAACATTTCCTCCTCATGGCGTTTGATCCGCCGGACGTCTCCAGTCTAGCACCGATTTCACGATTTATTATAGAAGATTCAACACTGGTCAATAGTGGGGCTCTGAGAATTTTGGGGCATTGCGGACCGTTTTTTGGCAACCTATAGTACTGTAGGGTGGTCAGAACCCGAAATGGATGGTCGTTTTTCTCGGCGGTGACCAAGAGAGACGCTGGATTGAGTGGCTGGGGACGAATCGAACCGGCGGGCCTTTGAGGTCGGGCAAAATCGGCACAAGACTCGGAGATTAGCGGTTGGGAACTATGTGGAAACGTGCGATTCTACTCGGGTCTGTCGCGGCCGTCTTCGCCGTGGCTCTCGTCGCGCGGAGGTGGTTTCCCGAGACGCAAGTCATTTCCGGGGTCCTAGAGGCCGACACGGCCCACCTCGGATCACTTGTCGGGGGCCGGGTGAAACGGATTCTCGTCGAAGAAGGAGCCCGGGTCCGCAGTGGGGAGAAGCTGGTTGTCTTCGAGGAATTCGATTGGGCGGCGAGATTGGCGCAGGCGGAAGCCGCCCGGGCACGCGCGGCGGCGGATACGGGGCGTCTGAAGGCCGGTTTCCGAAAGGAGGAGATCGCGTCCGCCCGGTTCGAGGCGGCCCGGCTCCAGGCGGTTTTTGAAGAGTTGAAAAAAGGGCCACGCCGCGAGGAGATCGAGGCCGCCGCCGCCCGGTTGTCCGCCGCCGAAGCGCAACTCGTATTGACGGAGAAGAACGTCGCGCGAGTCCAAGCCCTCAGGGAGGATGAAGCCGTGCCGACGGCCCAACTCGACGAGGCGACGGAACGGCTCAAATCGGCGAAGTCGATGGTGGAGGTTCGCCGGCAGGAGCTGGCTATTTTGGAACGCGGCACCCGACCGGAAGAACTGGCCGCGGCCCAAGCGGCGGCGGAAGCGGCCCGCGCGGTATTCGAAATGAAACAAGCGGGCTACCGGTCGGAGGATATCGTCGCCGCTGAGGCCGTTCTCGCCGCCGCCGAGGCGGAAGTACGGGCCATCCAGCGGCGGCTTGACGAGTTGGCCGTCACCGCCCCCTTCGATGGGACGATCGAGTCACTCGATCTGGAACCAGGCGATCTGGCCTCCCCGGGCGCACCGGTGGTCTCCCTTCTCTCTCCGGAGAAGATGCACTTGCGGGCGTTCGTTCCGGAAACGATTCCGGTCTCCGTCGGCGACACGGTCGAAGTTCTCTTCGACGCGCGGCCGGACCAACCGGTATCCGGAAAGATCGTGGACGTCTCCCCCAGGGCCGAATTCGCCCCGAGCAATGCACAAACCCCCAAAGAGAGGCGCAAACTTGTTTACCGAATTAAGATCCTCATCCTGGGGGAAACGCGATCGCTGCGGCCGGGCATGATGGCGGAGATCCGGTTACCATGACGATGCCGGCGATCGAGATCGACCGTCTTTCGCGCCGTTTCAAGGATTTGACCGCCGTGGACCGGGTCTCCTTCCGGGTCGACAAGGGCGCGATCTTCGGACTGCTCGGCCCCAACGGCAGTGGTAAGACGACGCTCATCCGCATGCTCTGCGGCGTCCTCACTCCGACAAGTGGCGGCGCGACCGTCCTGGGGTGCGACGTCCGAGAGGATGTCGAGGCGATCAAGAGGCGGATCGGCTACATGTCGCAGGCCTTCAGCCTCTATGCCGATCTGTCCGTGAAGGAAAACCTTGAATTCTACGGCCGTGTCTACGGTCTGGCCCCCGAGTCGCTCCGCGGGCGGATCGACGCGGTGTTGCAGGCAACCGGTCTGACCGACCAGCGGCGTCAATTGGCCGGATCGCTCTCCGGCGGATGGAAGCAGCGACTGGCGCTGGCGTGCGCGGTTCTGCATGAGCCGGAGCTGCTTTTTTTGGACGAACCGACGGCCGGAATCGATCCGGTCGCGCGGCGCCGGCTGTGGGATTTGCTTTTCGAGCTGGCCGGCGGCGGAATGACCCTTCTGGTAACGACGCACTACATGGACGAAGTAGAGCGTTGCACCGACATCGCGTACATGCGAGACTCTCGGCTATTGGTTCGCGGCAAGCCGGAGGAACTCAAGGCGTTGCCGTCGGTTACGCCGAAGGGAATGCGGCATTTCGAACTCATCGGGCCCTCGCCTTCGGAATCGGTATTCGCGCTCCGCGAATGCAAGGGGGTTTTCGAGGCGAACCACTTCGGTGACCGCGTCCATCTCTTGGCGGACGATCAGCTCACGGTGGAACGGGTTGCGCGAGCCCTGAACGCCGAAACACGGACCGTCACGCTGAGGCCGGTCCGTCCGAGCCTGGAAGACGTCTTCGTCCGGTTGACGTCGCTGGATGAGGAGGCCGCGACAATGGAGCGAAAACGATCGGCGACTCCGTTGGAGGCCGGGCAATCCGATAGCTCCGAGACGCACCAAGACGTCGACCGCGAAGCCGGTTCCCTCGAGAAGGTCCGAGGGTCGCCGGCTCCGAAACCGATCCCGTCCGCGGCGAGAAAGCGAATGCGCTCGACAAACGGCTTGGGAGCAGTCTGCGCGAAGGAATTCTGCCACATCCTCCGGCAGCCGACGACTCTCTTCTTCGTCTTCCTCGTGCCGATCTTCCAGTTGTTGGTCTTCGGTTACGCGATCAATCTGCGGATCGAAAATATTCCCCTGATCGTCCGCGACCTGGACGGACGGGCCCCTGCGCGGCGGTTGGTGGAATCGTTCGAGAATACGCACATTTTCCGGGTCGTCGGCTGGGCGGAAAACGACCGCGAATTTCTCGGGGCGATCACCGCCGGCCGGGCCGAGGTGGGGCTTCGCATTCCGCCCGACTATACCGATGCCGTTCTCCAGCGTCGTGAAACACAGGTGCAAGTTCTCATTGATGGGAGCGATTCCCAGGTCGCCACGGCTGCGCAGAACGCTGCCCAACTCTTGGGGCTTGCCCTTTCGCTGGAAAAGCTCGACGGCCGGGTCGCGTCGTCTTCCACCGGACAGGCGGGGCTCTTCGGAATTCCTCCGATGCCTATCTCGATGCGGACGCGGCTGTTGTATAATCCCGATTTGGAAAGCGCCTTTTTCTTCGTTCCGGGCCTGGTCGGGATTATTTTGCAGCTCGTGACCCTCTTCTTGACTTCGTTCGCAATCGTCCGCGAACGCGAGACGGGGACGCTCGAACAGCTCTTCGTGACGCCGGTGGGGAACACCGCGGTCATTCTGGGAAAGCTCATTCCCTACGCGGTTCTCGGATTCGTGGAGATGCTGGCCGTCTTCTGCGTGATGGTTTACGTCTTCGGCGTGCCGATTGCCGGAAGCCTGCCGCTCCTACTCGGCCAATCGGCCCTCTTCCTCGTCTGTTCCTTGGGATTGGGGCTTCTCGTATCGACTATCGCGAAGACCCAACTTTCCGCCTTGATGTTCGCCTTCGTCGTGATGGTCCCCTCGATCCTCTTGAGCGGATTCGTCTTCCCGCGTTCGCAGATGCCGCCGGAAATCTATCCCCTGACGTTCGCCATTCCGGCGACCTATTTCATCGAAATATTGCGGGGAATCGTCCTCCGTGGGGCGGGACCGTTCGAATTATGGCAACCGACACTCGGCCTGGCGCTGTGTACGACGCTCATCCTCGGGACGGCCATCGTCCGCTTCAAGAAGCAGACGGCTTAGCGAGGCCGCTCACAGGTACTCCGCCAACCCCTGTTCTTCGAGCAGCTTCGTCACCCGGCGGATCGATTCCTCCTTCGTTTTGTCCGCGATGAGCGTCGCGCCGGAGGTCACGATGACGATGAGGTCGTCGACGCCGAGCGTGACGACCACGTGGTCCGGGTCGTCGCAGCGGATGATCGACCGGCTCGTGTCGACGGCCAGGCAGTGCGCCGCGTCGACGACGTTGCCGCTTTCGTCCGGAGCCCGCAACCGCTCCAAGGCGCGCCAGCTCCCCAAGTCGTCCCATTCGAAGGGGGCCTCGATCACCACGACGTTCTTCGCGTGTTCCATCACCCCGAAATCGATTGAAATCGGCTCAATCGCCGCGAATTCGTGTTCCAACACGGACTGGTAGTCCGGTGTGGCGATCGACTCGGCGATTCGCCCGAGCCGCTTTGCCAGGGTGGGGCGGCTGTTCGCCAACTCGTCCAGAATCGTCCGGGCCCTCCAGACGAAGATGCCGGCGTTCCAATAGAATCGGCCCGAGCCGACATACTCGGCAGCGACGTCGGCCTTGGGCTTTTCGCGGAACCGGGCGACGGCGAATGTCTTCGGCCCGGCTTCCGGCGGTTCGAGCGGTTCGGCCCGCTCGATGTACCCGAACGACTCGGCCGGATAGGTGGGGACGATACCGAAGGTAATCAACCGCGACGGATCGTCCCGCACCAGCGCATGGGCGTACTCGAGCGCCTCGCGGAAGGCCTCCGGCGGCCGGATAACGTGGTCGGATGGCATAACGGCCATGACCGCGTCCGGGTCGTCCCGGAGCAAGTGGACCGCTGCCAGGCCGATGGCCGGCGCCGTGTCCCGCTTGCACGGTTCGATGAGGATCGCGTCCTCGTTCACCTCGGGCAACTGCTCGGCGATCGGCCGAGCGAGAAGAGCCGTCGTCGCGATCCGAAGACGCTCGGGCGGGATCGTCCCCCCCAGTCGGTCGACCGTCGCCTGGAGCATGGTCCGGTCTCCCGAAAGCGCCAGCAACTGCTTGGGGCGCCCCATCCGGCTCGCGGGCCAGAATCGGGTTCCCGATCCGCCCGCCATGATAACCGCGTGAAGCATCTGTTCTTCTCCCTATCGCGATTGGTTCGGTGAAACGCGGCCCGCCGATGAAAACGGCCGGCCGCGTCATACGCTCCAGTTTTGATCCAGGTAGGTTCCGTCGAGGATTTCGATTCCGGACGGGACTTTTTCGAGGACCTCGCCGGCCGTCCGTGCGAAGAGGGGGCTGATCTCGACCGCGGCCCCCTCGCGGACGAGGGCTCCGGCCGACTTCAACCGGCGGACCGCCTGCCGGACCATCTGCGCGCGGACTGATTCAGGGGTGTCCACCTCCGCTCCAGGAGCGTTCTTCAGCGGTCCGAAGCCTTCTTCCCGGTCGATTTCCACGACGACGGCGTTCTTCGCGTACGGCAGGATGTCGAAGATGAACCGCTCGAACTTCAGTGCATTCGGTTCCTCCGGCTCCACGTATTCTCCGCTAGCCGGATCGAGATGCGGCACCTTTTTCTTCGCGACGTGAAACGGCAGGGCGTCCGCCTGGTGGAGAATCCGCCGGAGGAACACCACGTTCATCGCATGCACCGCGATACTTCCGGCCCAGATGGCGAGACTCCCCTCCTCGTTCCGCCGCCGGGCCGCCTCGTCCGGCAAATCGCTGTATTCGACGACGAACAGACGCCCGTCCACGTCGACGACGTTGCCCACGCGCTCCAGCGGGTCCTCTTTCGCGATCACTTGCGAAGTCAGCTCCGATTCGCTCAAGAGATGGTAGCCAAGGAACTCGGGGGAGCCGATATCGACCATCGGGTTATCGACCTGGAAATAGAACAGGTGCTCGATGCCGCGGCGGACGCATTCATCGAGACACCCGTGCTTCTCCATCGCCGCGAGCATCCCGCCGTGGCCATCCGGGCTGGTGAAAATTTCGTCCTTCTCGGCGAGAAGGACCTTTCCCGTCTTCATATCGACCGCCGGCATCGTCCCCTGCATGAAGACGTGGAGGCAATCCTCCTCCAGGCCGAAACGGCCGTTCTCGTTCAAGAACCGCACCGTCTCGTCGTGCGTCGCCGGGCTGGTCATGATGAAGAGGGGAATCCGGACGTCGTAGCGGTTGGAAAGGGCGAGAATCTTCTCGATGTGGATTTGAAAGAGGGTCTTTCCCGAAACTGGTCCGATGGGGAACATTCCCTTGGGATGATCGAAACCCAGCCGCGTTCCCTGGCCGCCGGCGACGAGCACGATTCCGATCCGGCCGCGGCGCAGGGCGTCTTCTCCCCTCGCGATCGCCTCCTTAGGGGTGAAGCGATTCTTACCGGCGTCCAGCCGGAAGGCGGGGGGGCACGTGGCGCGGTCGAGCATCGACAAGAAATCGTCCTTCGCCGGGGCCGCTTCGCGCAGGGTCCGCAGTTGGGCAAAGTCGATTTCGGATATCTGTGCCACCAGCTTCTCGCGGCGACCTTCATCCAGTTCGTCCCAGTAGGTCAGGAGGTGTTCCTGACCCACTGGAGTCAATCGTTTCTTCAGTTCTTCTTTCATGGAATCAAAGGTCTTCAAAAGGAACACGTTTATCGCGACCGGCCGAATGGGCCGGTCGCGATAAACGTCTCATCCAGTGAGTCTCGTCAACGGAATACGCAATCCATCATAGGCCGGTTCCACCGCCGGCGGTAGCTGGGCACGGAGCCCGTCGTGGTCCATCGCGTGGCACAGGTGCGTGAAGAACGTCCGTTTCGGCTTCAATCGGTCGATCGTGGCCAGCGCCTCCTCGAAATTCATGTGCGAAACGTGCGGCTCATAGCGGAGGCAATCAAGAATCAATACATCCAGACCTTGCAGGCGCTCCAGGCTGACCGGCGGAATCGCCTTCACGTCGGTGCAATACGCGACGTTGCCGATCCGGAATCCCAAGGTGTTAAACCGACCATGGTGGAGCCGCAGCGGTTGGATGCTCCGGTCGAAGAGGCGTATCGGTTCAAACGATTCGTCGGCGAACGGCGCGATATGCCGGAAAACGAGCTTCGGCACGTCGCCGGCCGGGTAGGATGTGGTCAACGGATCGAAGGCATAGTCGAAGACGGTCCGAATCCGTTCTTCCACGTTCGCCTCGCAATAGATGGGAACCGGCCCCCCTAAATATCGGGGGAATATCCGCAAGTCGTCCATCCCGAGCAGATGGTCCGCGTGGTCGTGCGTGTACAAAACGGCGTGAACGCGGCGAATTCCCTCGCGAAGGAGCTGGATCCGCATCTCCGGCGGCGTGTCGATGAGGACGTTTCCCCCCGGGAGCCGCAACAGCACCGAGGACCGGGTCCGGCGGTTCTTCGGGTTGGCGCTGGTACATACGCCGCACTCGCACCCCAGAACGGGAATGCCGTGCGACGTGCCGGTGCCGAGGAAAATCAGTTCTTCACCCTCACCGGGGCTGCCCGTCTCGTTCACACTCGCACCTCACCCTCCGGCACCATCACGTCGGCGTACTTCTCCAAGATCGGCCGGACGATCTCGGCGACGAACTCGTCTACTTGCCGCGGGGCCCTTCCGACGAATCCCGACGGCTCGACCGCGGCGCCGACGTCGACGCCGGCGAAGGCCTCGTCCGCGGCGAGCCGCTTGAGCAGGTCGTTCGCGCCCCCCTCCTCCTTGACCACGGCGGCGGCCGCCTGGGAATGCCGGCGAATCCGCTCATGCAGGTCCTGCCGGTCGCCTCCGGCGGCGACGGCGGCCATGAGAATGTTCTCCGTCGCCATGAACGGCAGCTCCGCGCGGAGGTTCGCCTCGATCACCTTGGGGTAGACGACCAACCCGTCGGTGACGTTCCGCAGGAGAATGAGCACCGCGTCGATCGCCAGGAAGGCCTGCGGCAGGACGAGGCGGCGGATAGCGCTGTCGTCCAAGGTCCGCTCGAACCACTGCACCGCATGCGTCGCCGGTGAACTCGACTGAAGGCTCATCACGAACCGGGCCAGCGAACAGACCCGCTCCGTCCGCATCGGGTTGCGTTTGTAGGCCATCGCCGAGGAACCGATCTGGCTCTTCTCGAACGGCTCTTCGATTTCCTTCCGGTGCTGCAAGAGCCGGATATCGGTCGCGAATTTGTGCGCACTCTGGGCGATTCCGGAAAGGACGTCGACGACTTGCGAGTCGACCTTCCGTGGACAGGTCTGCCCCGTCACGGCGTAAGCCGCGTCGAATCCCATCTTCGCGCACAAACGGCGTTCCAATTCGCGGACCTTATCGTGGTCCCCCTCGAAAAGGCTCAAAAAACTGGCCTGGGTGCCGGTGGTCCCCTTGGGGCCGCGGGCCTTCAGCTCGCCGATGCGGTGCTCTAGTTCCACGAGGTCCAGAACGAGGTCGTACGCCCAGAGGCACGCCCTCTTTCCGACGGTCGTCGGCTGCGCGGGCTGCATGTGGGTGAAGGCCAGGCAGGGGAGGTCGCGATACTTGACCGCGAAACGGGATAAGTGGTCGAGCACCGTAACGAGCCGAGCCAAAACCAGCTTGAGCGCGTCGCGCAGCAGAATCATGTCCGTATTGTCGGTGACGAAACAGCTCGTCGCGCCCAAGTGGATGATTCCCCGGGCCTCGGGGCAGGCGTCGCCGTAGGCGTGGACGTGCGCCATGACGTCGTGCCGGAGTTTCTTTTCATAGGCCGCCACCGCGGCGAAGTCGATGTCGTCCACGTGGGCGCGCAGTTGCTCGATTTGTGACGGCGTGATGGGCAAGCCCAGCTCCGCCTCCGTTTCCGCCAGAGCCACCCATAGCCGCCGCCACGTCGAAAACTTCCGTTGCGGACTCCATATCCGGCTCATCGCCGCCGACGCATACCGTGACGTCAACGGATTCTCATACTGATCCCACGACTTCGACATGCTCTTCACTTATGCCTTATGCCTGGAATTCCCCGTTACATATTCGTCAAATCGTCCGGACTCTCCGCCCCGAGCAACCGATCCATCGCCGCGGCCACTTCCGCGTTGTGCTCCGCCGTCTCGGCATATACGCGGCAAATCCGAAAACTGATCGGGATGCGGCGGAACAGCTCCCGGTCGTCCAGTCCGCGGATTTCCCCCGTCGCCGGATCGTATAGAAAATTCTGATTCGCCGTCGGCGTGTGCGCCCCGGGGCGGTGGACGTGCCGCGCGGTGTCCACCTTCAGCGGGATGTCGCGGATTCCCTTCGGCAACTGGCCGCGAATCGCCTCCTCGAACAACCGCGAATTGCTGAAAAGGTTGGCCGATTCCGATTCGCCCGGCTTGAAGAAGATCGTCCGCTGGCAGGCCATCTTCCAACGGACCTTCCGCTGCAAGAGGGCTTCCCACCGTCGTCCACATGCCTGCTCTTGCGGATCGGAGGAAAGCGTCCAGTCGGAAACGCGGACCAAGAGCGACCATTCCGTGAACCGGCGATATTCGTCCAAATGGTCCAGCGGATTGCCGGGAAAGAGCCGGCCTTTCGTCTCTTCAAACAGCTCTTGGAGCGAAAGGTCGATCGCGCGGACCGTCCGGTGGAAGTAGATCGCCTGAAACAACTCCGCCCTTACGGCGATGAACCGGACCAGCGACGACAGACCGCGGTCGTGAATCGTCAGCCCCTGCTCGGAAAACCGCGTGTAGTGGAGCAGCCGGTCAAGATCGAAGGACCGAGAACTGTAACCCGACATGTAGGCGTCGCGGAGGACGAAATCCATGTTGTCGACGGTGTACAAACCGCTGAAAAGGCTCCGCAACAGCGCCAGCCATCGCGGAATCACCGAATCGGTCGAGGCCTTCGGCCGGGTAATGAGCGCCGTTACGTGCTCAACGTCCAGTGTCTCGTCCGGTTCCATCGCATGGCTTGGTGAACGCCGCACGCGACGCAACAGATCGGCCAGGTCGCGCCGGATGATCTCCGCTCCCAGGGTCTCGTGGGTCAAACCGTAATCTCGGAGAAAATGGATATCAAAAAAATGGCCGAACGGCCCGTGCCCCACATCATGCAGGAGGGCGGCCATCCGCATCAGGACTTCAATATAACCCACGCTGGGGGTGTTAGGGCACACTTCCCTAAGACTATCGTAAAGCGAATTCACCACCCGCCACGCCAGATGCATCGCCCCCATCGAGTGCTGAAACCGCGTATGCTCCGCCGCCGGAAAGACCCACCACGCCGTCTGCAACTGGTGGATTTGCCTGAGCCGTTGCAACCAAGGATGGTCGATGATCTCCCGTTCCGAAATCTCCCCTTCCGGCAGTCCCTCTGGCGAGGTGAACGGAATATATCCGTGGATGGGATCATGACTGAGGCTTTGGTTGACGAACATGCGGGCAATTATGCCGGGCCGATGTCAAGCTGTCCAGGAGCCCTTTGATCCCTCTCCCGGTTCGACGGCCAACCGTGAATAGCGAGTTCCGTCGTCCGAGGGGAAAATCCGGACCAACCGGCGCAAAAACTCAAGGGGAATCGGCCCGGGAGATCCGAGTTAAGGATTCGCCCGGTTCCGCACCCCCCTTGCGAAGACCGGAGCGCCGGCGGTCCCGCCGAGCGTGAAGAGCGGTGCGCGGCTAGAATTGGCGGCGATTAGTTTCGAGCAGACGAGGAGTACTTCGGCCGCGCGTTTGAACGGGTTGAAAACGCGGTGGGGGACGCTTCCGTCGAAGTAAAGGCTGTCACCGTTTCGCAGCAGGAATATCTCCTCCGCATACTCAAACTTGACCTGACCCGAAAGGACCGATAGAAACTCCTCCCCCTCGTGAGCGAGGACTTCTTTTCTACCTCCTCCAGGGGGAAGCTTCAAAAGGAACGGGTCCATCATCCGGTTCGGGCGCTTGAACGCCAAGGACTCATAGATTGAATGGTGTTCTCCCCGGTCATCTCGTTCGATTTCTTGGCGTTCCTCTTTGCGGACAATGACCGGATTCGGTTTGTCATCCAAGCCCTCGACCAATTCCGAAAGGGTCATACCAAGGGCTTCGGCGATCTTTGCAAGCCCCTGAAGAGAGGGGGTAACGCGAAAATTCTCAACTTTCGACAGCCAACTAGTCGTCAAACCGGCGTGCGTCGCCACCTCCTCAAGGGTCAGGCGGCGATCCAGCCGGTAATTCTTGATTCGCTGTGAAAGCTCCACGAGATTCATGAAAAGATTATGACTCCCCTGCGGCGCCGCGCCAAGCGGTCGTGCGGAAATCTGGATCAAGAACGAGACCAGATTCCAAGGGACAGGGGGCAGACGCGGCCGCCTGGAGTTGGAGGGAGAAGGGGGCGAAGCCCCACTCAGGCCGATTCCGGCATGAACGTCGGCATGAAGACGCCGCGAATCGGTTCCGCCTCCCCGAGAACCTGATGCACGTGCATCTCGCAGTTGTTCGCGCCCCAGGAGTACATCGTTCGCGCCAGCTCGCCACACTCCACCGGGACGAGGAATACGGGACTCCTGCCGGGGTAACGCTTCGCCTCGGCAAGGACGAGGGCGGCCGCTTGTTCGGGGGTTCTCGCCAAGCCGGGGCCGATCATATTACTGCCCGGGTGGCAGACGGAAAACATGAAGCCGTCGAGGGCGCCGGTTTCGTTGATGTAGACGGAGCCGCCCCAGATGCCAAGTTCGTTTTCGAGGAAATAGCGGAAATCGACGTCGCGGCGGATGCCGACCATTTCCATCTCGAAATCGGTGATCGCGTTCACATCCTCCGGCGTGGCGTCGCGAACGAATCGGCTCTCTTTCACGGAGACGTCCAGCCCCGATTCCGGAATTCGCAGGATCATGTCCTGGTAGAGCTTCCTCGGCGTGAAACCGAGCCTGTTGTAGAGCGAGTAGGAATCGAGGTTCAGCGCGCTGGAAACGAGCCGCAACGGCTTTCCCTGGCGATCCCCGAAGTCGATGACGTACTCCATGAGTTCCCGCGCCACGCCGCGGCCGAACCAGTTCGGATGGACGTTGAGAATGCCCAGCGAAACGTGCGTCGGCCGGGGATGGATGAAGCAAGATCCCATGATCCAGCCGTGGTCGTCGTCCACGCGGACGATTCCGTGTTCCTCTCCGTCGAGCGCCCGATACACGTCGAAAAAGACCGTGGCGCTCTCCGGCCCGTTCGAGAAGATGGGCCCTCGACCGTGCGCCTCGTACCAATAGTTCGTGGAGACGCAGATCAACTCGGCGACCTCCCGGCGGTCCTCGGCTTGCATTTGGCGTATCATGGAGTCTCCTCAAGCGTGGGCGTTTGCTCGGTTCTTGCGCCTTACCCCGCCTCTCGCATGGCGCCACTGCCGCAAATGTGCGACTTGAGGCGCTCGAACTCTTCGTGGTCGGCGAAGTGGATCGTCAGTTTGCCTTTTCCCTGGGCATTATGCGCCAATTTCACCCGGACGCCAAGGGCCGCGCGGAATTCCTGCTCCAAAGACGCGACATGCTCGCTCTTGCGGCGCGGAGGCTTGGCGGCGGACCGCGTGCCATCCTTCCCGACGACGCTAAGCGGCTCCGCGTCGGCCGCCTCGATCATCCGCTGGACCTCCGACTCCGTCTGCCGGACGCTCATCTTTTCCATCTGAATCCGCTCGCAAAACGCGATTTGTTCGCGCTCGTCTCCCAGCGGGAGGAGGGCTCTGGCGTGCCCCTGAGAAATCCTCCCCGTTTGAACGGCCTCCTTCACCGTATCCGGCAATTCCAACAACCGGATCAGGTTCGCCACGGTCGACCGGTTGATCTTCAGCCGCGACGCCAGTTCTTCTTGAGGACACTGGTACTGCTCCAGATACCGCTGGAACGAAAGGGCCTTTTCAATCGCGTTGAGGTCTTTCCGCTGGACGTTCTCGACGATCGCCAACTCGGCCGCCTCCCGGTCGTCCACGTCGATGACCTTGACCGGAACTTCTTCCCAGCCGGCGAGCCGGGCGGCGCGGAGACGCCGTTCTCCGGCCACGAGTTGGTACTCCTCCCCCATCCGGCGGACGATCACCGGTTGAAGCAGCCCGTGCGATTGCAGGCTTTCCGCGAGGGTTCGCAACTCCTCTTCGTCGAAGTCGCGCCGCGGCTGATAGGGATTCCGCTCGATCAGGTGCATATTCACCTGGAGAATCCGCGACTCCGGTACGGATCCCACCACGACCGAGACTTCCGCCGGTGCAACCGGGTCGAGGCCCCGCGAAACGGATTCCGGGGAGCTGGCGAACTCGCGTTCCAGCTCCGACACGTCACTCGCCGGCGGAGAGCCCATCTCGAAATCGCCTTCCGCGGAGTGTCCCGAGCCCTCGGACTCCGCCGGACCGAGCCGGCCCAGCAATGCCTCCAATCCACGACCCAGGCGTCTTTCCTTATTCATTCTCAACGACCTCCTTGCACAGTTCAATATACGCGCGCGCTCCCCGGCATCGGGGGGAATACTCGATCACGGACTGCCCATGACTGGGGGCCTCGCTCACGTGAACGTCTCTTGGAATCACGGTTTCGAACACGATCTCACCAAAAAAATCTCGGACCTCTTGTTCCACCTCCCGGGTCAATTCCAGAAGGTGGTCGTACATCGTCAGGACGATTCCGCCGAACTGCAAGTTCCTCGGCTGCGTATCCATCACGCCGCGAATGACCTCGATCATCTGCGCGAGCCCTTCCATGGCGAAATACTCGCACTGGATCGGCATCAACACCTCGGTCGAGCTGGCCAACGCCGTCCGCGTGAGCTGACCCAGCGAAGGGGGGCAATCGATCAACACGAAGTCGTAGCCGCCCAGACCGCTGATCAGGTCGTGGCGCAGCCGCTCCGCCTGGGGTTGGTCCTCGCGGGCCAGCGCCTCGACGTCCCGGTAGCTTCGGCTTCCCGGGAGCAGTTCCAGTCCGGCCACCTGGGTCGGGGCGATAGCGCGTTTCAATGGGGTTCCCTCCGCGAGGGGATGCCGCAAGGTCGGCGCGCCGCCGAGGCCGGTGGTGGCGTTGCATTGGGGGTCCAAGTCCACCAACAATGTGCGAAAGCGCGACTTGGCCAACGCGACGGCCAAATTGACGGCAGTCGTGGTCTTGCCTACGCCTCCTTTTTGGTTGGCGACACAGAAAACGCGACCCACGCGAAAAGCCTCACTGTCAAACCGGAGGAATTGGTCGGTTTGCGGGGAAAAGGGCAAAATAAGGGGGCGATCGCACGCGGCCAAGCCGGAACCGGCCGAAGAAGCCGCGCCAATCGGTCGCGGGATTCTATCGAGAACGGCCGAAAGCGAAAATGCCAGTTTATTGATCGGCGATTACGGCGAAGTCTTCCGGTTAAATAGAGTAAAGGATTTGGGAAGCCTGTGACGATAATGCCGATGATCAAGCCTTTTTGGGCTTTGGTGTTGTTTGCGCAACCGTTTTCTCCGACAACTTGCCATTTCCGTGCGGCCTTTCCCCGTTTTCTCGCTGTTCCGCCTGATCCTGCCGTTGAGCATGGTTCTCTGCTCCGGCTGCGCCTTCTTGCCGGAAATCGCGCATCAGCCGACGGTACACAATCCTTTTCCACAGCTTTCCAAGGTCGCCATCGCTCCGTTTTTCAACCAGAGTACCGAGCCCAGCGTTGACGGGCGAAAATTCGCCGTCGCCTATTTCAATCAGCTTCAGTCGATTCCCGGTTTCGAGGTCGTTCCGGTCGGCGTGGTGGAGCGGTTGATGGACGACCATGATATTACCTTGTCGCATCCCGACGAGGCGCGGCGACTGTGCGAATTGCTCGCCAAGATGGAGATCGACGTCCTAATCATCGGTGCCGTGACCGATTTCACCATGTATTACCCTCCGAGGTGCGGGCTGGAAGTACACTGGTACGCGACGAACCCCTGCTTCCACCCGATCCCTCCAGGGTATGGCCTTCCTTGGGGTACGCCGGCGGAGGAGAACATCCCCGCCCCTCTGGTATTCGAAGCCGAGTTCGCCCTGGCGAAGGCCCAGTTGAAGACACAAACGCCGATTCCCCCCGAGAGCGGTTCCGAATCCGCGTCGAAAACCGGCGAGAAGGGAGAGGTTCGTTTCGCCTCGAGCGAGACGGACTCGCGCGGGGGCGGCGAGGCGGGCACAGGGCCGGAGGCGCCGCCGGAAGTCATCCCGCCCGGACGGGTGGTGGAAGGCTCGGTCGTACGGTGTCCGGACGAAGCCGCGCCCGGCTTTCCCCCGGACTGGCCCGATCCGCGAGGTTTCATTCCTCCTCCGCCGAGCAGTTCTCGACCCCCCTGCTGGCCGAACCACTATCGTCCGGTGATGCAGCAATCGACCATGTACATCGGCAATTCGTCGGAATTCACCGAGGCGTTGGCAAGCTATTATTTCTTTCGGGACGATGCGCGCTTCGGGGGATGGCAAAGCTATCTCGAGCGCTCGGACGACTTCATCGCGTTCTGCTGCCACGCGCACATCTACGAGATGCTCAGTGCCCGAGGGGGTGCCGGCGAAACGCGAGTGGTGTGGAGGTGGAAAAAAATCCGATAGACAATATATGCACGTGTCCGAGACGAGCGGGATGGCGGTTTTGAAAGCGGGGCATGGTAACGCCGTATTCTCCTCGTCGGCGCCTGCATGGACCGCGTACCGCGGTCGGAGACATCCTTTGGCAGACTGGACCTTGGTAGAACTGGAGTTCGCGTCGTGACGGACGAAATCAACGTATTGGCCTTGGTGAAAGGCGAGGAACGGTACATCTTCCTCTTCGACGACAAGAGCCGCGCGGAGACGCTGCGGATATTGGGGCGGTACGCTTCGAATCCGCAATTGAGCTTCAGTTGGTATGACGCCGCCATCTTGAGCCAGAAGATCCGTCAGGAGGGCAAGAAGGTCCGGCATTCCAGCCGGTTCAACTTCTCCCCCGCCCATGAAGAGGCGGACGATTCCTTCGGACCATAGACATGGTGCAGACCGCCGTTGGAATGCGGGAAGCGGTTGAACGGTTTCTGCGGTATCTGCGGGTGGAGCGGAATGCCTCGGAACTGACGCTCAAGAGCTATCGCGAGGACCTGGCGGCGCTGGTGGAATACCTTCTTCCCGAGGACGATGCCCCCTGGCCCGAGCCGGCCGGGATTACCGTTCTCGATCTGCGCGGCTACGTCGCCGCGATGCACGAGGCGGGCTACGCGAAGACGACGATTGCGCGGCGGATCGCGGCGCTTCGGAGCTTCTTCCGGTTCGGGTGCCGTGACGGTTGGGTCGATACGAACCCGGCCAAGCCGCTGCGGACGCCGAGGCAATCCCGGAATCTTCCCCACGTTCTTTCCACGGAGGAACTCGGCCGCCTGCTCGACGCCCCCTCGCGCGAAACGGTCCAGGGGCTGCGCGACCGCGCCATGCTCGAAACGGCCTATTCGGCCGGGTTGCGGGTGAGCGAGATCGTCGGAATGAACGACGAGGACGTGGACCTGACGGAGGGGATCGTCCGCGTTCGGGGCAAGGGCAAGCGCGAGCGGCTTGCGCCGTTGGGTTCCTACGCGGTCGAGGCCCTGCGCCGCTGGCTCGGCCGCCGCGTGCTCCATCCGCATGAACCGCGCGACGGCGATGCCCCGGTCTTCGTCAACCGCTTCGGAAGACGGCTCACGACGCGGAGCGTGGGCCGGATGCTGGAGAAATACCTTCGCCAAACGGGCCTGGACCGCCGCACGACCCCCCATTCCCTGCGGCACAGCTTCGCCACCCACCTGCTCGACCGGGGCGCCGACATTCGCGGCGTCCAGGAACTGCTGGGACACAGAAGCCTGATCACGACCCAGATCTATACCCACGTCACGACGGCGGGGCTGAAGGAAGTCTACCAGAAGGCCCATCCCAGGGCGAAGTAGTCTCGGATCGGTGTCCGGCGAGTCCTTTTTGGGGCGACCCGCGGAAAACGAATCGAAAAAGCCTCGTCCCGGAATCCGACCCGAGACGAGGCTTGCGAGTATTGCTCGAAGCGCCATCGGCGTTATTGCAGCAGCCGGAGGACGTTTTGCGGTTGCTGGTTGGCGATACTCAACACGGACATGCCGGAGGAGACGAGGATTTGAGACCTCGTCAACTGCGAACTCTGGTAGGCGAAGTCGGTATCGCGGATCGAACTCTCGGCGGCGGTGAGGTTTTCGACCGCGCTGGTGAGGGTTTCGATCGTCGTCTCCAGGGTCTGGGCCTGGAACGCACCCAGTCTTCCGCGGAGGGAGGTGATCTGCGTGATCGCCTCTTCCACGATCGACGCGGCGAGCGTGGTGTTGGTATTGAGGGACGCCGAGTTGCCGGACTGGAGCTGGTACATCCGGCCGCTGGCGCCGCCGAGTTCGGTCGAGTTGATACTTGGAATTCCCAACCTCGCCTGCTGCGTCGAAATGACGTCCGGGCCGATCTGGAACTGGGCCCCGCCGCCGGTGATCCGGAACGTGGTGTTCGACGCGTCGACAACGGCGGAATTCAGGGTGAAGTCCAGATTCACGGTCGCCGTGTAGATCGAGATGTTCAGCCCGTTGGAGACCGCCTCGGCACCGTTGATCCGCACGTCGGCGTTGTCGCCGGTGGCCCGGGTGGCGGCATTGCTGTTCTCGTCGATCATCACGTACGAGACACTCTGTCCCGCTTCCTGCGGACTGGCCTTCACGGAGACGAACGCATTCGAACCGTACCCGGTCGACTTGATGTTCAACCCGCGGGTACCCAACACGTCTCCTTCGTCGGCGTTTCCGAGTAGGTGGATGCCGCCGGCTGCTCCCGAGAGAACCGATTCCTTCGCGATGAGGCTTCCGCCGGAGGTGTGGCCGGAATCGGAAGTCGTCACGAGGCCGCTTCCGTCTCCCCCGGCCGTCATCGAGAACAGACTTGCCGCGGTCGCCGAAAGGGTGCTCGTAGTGAGGGAATTGACGATATCGCTTGCGGTGGTGGTTCCGGCCGCGATATGCATGATCAGCTTCTTCGATCCGGCGTCGTACTCGACGTACTCGGTGCCGGCGGTGGCGTCGTTCTGGAAGACGATCTGGACGTTGTCGTACCGGTCCCCGGTATTGCGCGCGGTGACGGTGATCTTCGCGTCGGCTCCGTTGGCCGCGGTCGTGGTGCCGCTCGCCGTTGAGACGGTGGCCCTGGCCCCGGCCGCGTCGAACCGGGTATGGCCGACGCTGACCAGACCGCTTCCGTCGCTGCCGAAGGCGTTGGTCGCGGAGACCCCCAGTCCCTGCATGATCGTGCTGCTGTTGACGAGGGAGACGATGTCGTCGGCTGTCGTCGTCACCTGGCCGTTCGACGTGGCGAGATTGATCGTGATGCTCTCATATTCGTTGCCGCCGGCCGTGGTGGCGACGGTCGTACCGGTACCGAAAGCTCCGGTGATCGTTCCCGCTCCGGTTCCGATGTCAGCGAAGGTGAAGGCACTGTTAATGCTGGAGTTATTGTTGATCGCCGTCTTGATATCAGCCGCGGCGACGCCGGTCGTGAAATCGCCGGAGATCGTGATCTTGTTCGTTGATTTATCCCATGCGGCGATCGCTCCGGTCAGGTTGTCTACCTGTTTGAATTCGATCTGGGTTCCGTCGTAGTCGGTTCCCTTGGCGTCCGCGGTGATCTTGAAACTCGTATTGGCCGCGGTACCCTGGTAGTAAGCGGTTGAGTAACCGCCGGTCGTCGAATTCTGCACGGCGGAGAGTTTCAGAGAATCGGTCAACTCACCCGTAATGAAGTTCACCTTGATGTTCGACATCCCCTCGGGGGCGATGAACTGAATATAGTTGTCCGGCTCATCGCTGGCGGTCGACGTCGACGAGCTGTTGATACTCCCGTAGTAGGCCGATTGGCTCAGAATCGTTGGAGGCGCCACACCTCCTCCCGTTGCCGCGACCGTCAGCGTGGTGGCGGCACCGCCGAGTGCGACAGCGATCGCATCGAGATCAACGGCGGCATCGAGTGCTCCGCCATTAGCTCCTCCCGTCAGCGTGAGAACGAGGGCCTTGGTGGTGCCGGTCCCGGTAATCGCCTTGGTTCCGATGCTCGCCAGCGACAGCCAGTCTCCGAAGAGGTTGTTGAAGCCGCTTTTGAAAGCAGCGGCCGCCATCTTGGTCGAGGCCGCGGTCGTGGACAGAGCCAATTTGATCGTCCACGTTTTCCCCGCACTATTGGTAGCCAACGCTCCCGCAACCTTTTGGGAAGCCGCGCTCTTGTTGATCGCCGTGACGGAGATTTTGATTTTCAGATTATTATACGCCGTTCCTCCATTCGCGGCCGTGATATTGAATGCTCCCGTTCCGGAACGGAACCCGGCGGCCACAGTCGTGTCGGCCGCCTGCGTATACCCCGTCGTCTGAAGGGCCACGTTTAGCAGTTTAGTGCCACTGTTGAGCGTTACGGTTGACGCCACGCTGGCGGTCGCGACGCCCGTTCCTCCGAGCGTGTATTTGACCGCATAGTTGCCCGCGTCCTTGCCGGCGGTATTCGCTTGGATCGAGATGTACGACGTCGAGCTGCCCGTCGTGCTCAGCGTGAGTTCACCCTTCATGTCCTCCGTCGCGACGACGTTGTCGACTTCGGCGGTGACGCCGAGGGCGGCGGAGACCATGTTGATCGCGGAGGCCATGTCGTTGACCGTGGTCCCGGCGGCGAAGCTGAAGTGGCTGGAACCCTTGTTGCCGGCGACCGTGAGGATGAGGTCCTCGGCGACCGTATTGTTCTGGTACGTCAGTTCCGCCTGTTTCGCCTGGGTGACGACGTCCACCTTCACGTCGATCTCGCTGAGAGAGCCGAAGTTGGCCTGATGCACCTGAACGTCGCTGAGCATATTCGCGTTGACGTTCTCCGTCACGAAGTCCAGGCTGCCGTCCAACAGGCGGTTGCCCTGGAACTGCGTGACCTGGGCGATCCGGTCGATGGCGGCCAGCGAGCTGTCGACCTGCAACTGGTTCGCCGCGATCTGATCGGCGCTCATCGCGCCGGTGTTCGCCGCCTCCGAGACCAGAGAACGGATTTCGATCAGGAGGTTGCCCACCTCCGATAGCGAACTGTCGGCCGTGGCGATCATCTGATTC
>CAZFQG010000063.1:0-30188 GCA_964520785.1 uncultured Planctomycetaceae bacterium
GGAAACGGGAAACCGTCTGCTGCTGCAGACCCGAGGTCGAGTGTAACGGCGCGGCGCGGCGGCCGCAATCCCAACCGGTTGCCCGCGAATAAAGTAAGGGGGATGGCGCCGACGCCGCGGGCACCGAACCGGCGCGGGTCCAAAACGGCAAACCGGGCCTCGGCGACCGAGCGCCGCCGATCCGCCGAGAGGCTTCTCCCCCGACGGTCGCCGCCCGCGCCGCCCCGCGAATCGCGTGAGCAATTCTCGACAGAAACCCCGTTCGGAGTTACAATGAGGACCGCGGGCGCGTGACAATGTGGTTACCATTTCGCGGGCGAAGTAGGTGAGATTGGATGGTTGGATTTCGCGATCATTTCGGCCCGTGCTTGTCTTTGTTGATCGGCTTGCTGGCGTGGAGCGGAGGCGCCGACGTCTCTGGCCAGACGTTTCAGGACCGCACCTCGACCTGGATCCCCGGTGGAATTCCCGGCAAAGTCGCCTGGGGGGACTATAATGGGGACGGCTGGGTCGACCTGTGTGCCGGGGGCACCGTTTTCCGCAACAATGGGGGATCGAGCTTCACGAACACCGGCCAGTCGTCGGGGGGCGATTCCATTTGGGGCGACTATGACAACGACGGCAAGCT
The DNA here is from genome assembly GCA_964520785.1 of uncultured Planctomycetaceae bacterium. GTDB lineage: Bacteria > Planctomycetota > Planctomycetia > Pirellulales > Thermoguttaceae > CAZFQG01. Next base: position 629 of record CAZFQG010000063.1, read on the forward strand.
CGACCTGTTCAACTATTCCGGGCGCCGGCTCTATCGGAACACCGGCGTCGCCTTTACGAACGAATCGAGCAAATTGCCCGCCTTCGCGATGAACAGCACGCGGGGGGCGGTCTGGTCCGATTTGGACAATGACGGGTACCTGGACCTATACGTCGGGGGGTACGAGTCCCCGGGTTATCAACCGGACATGATCCTCCGCAACGAGTCTGGGAACCAGTTCACCGTCGCGTGGACCCAGTCCGGCGACATCGACCCGGCAAGGGGCATCACGGCGGCCGACTACGACCGCGACGGAGATCAAGACATCTATGTTTCGAACTACCGGCTCGAGGCCAATCTTTTGTGGCGGAACAACGGGGATTTCTCCTTCACGAACGTCGCCCACGAGGCCGGCGTCGCCGGGGAGTATGACGGTTGGAGCTATTCCTACGGTCACACCATCGGCTCGTGCTGGGGCGATTTCGACAACGACGGCTACCTCGATCTGTTCGTCGGCAATTTCAGCCATCCTCAAGGCTGGCAGGACCGTCCCAAGCTCTACCGGAACCTGGGACCCGCCGGGGGATGGAAATTTCAATTGATGCATACGTTCGACGGAGACGATTGGCAGGAATCGTACGCCTCGCCGACCGTGGGGGATTTCGACAACGACGGCAATTTGGATATCTTCTTCACCACCGTGTATGCGGTCGGCTCGAACAACATCCGCAACTACCCGCGGCTGTACCGCAACGACGGCAACTGGAAATTCACGAACGTAACTGACTCGATGGGACTGGGAAGCCTCGGGCCGACCTATCAGGCGGCATGGGCCGACGTGGACAACGACGGCGACTTGGACCTGGCGACCGACGGCAAGTTATTCATCAACGACACCCAGTCAACCGGACGACACTGGATCAAGATCGGCCTGGAGGGGGACGGTGAAACGGTAAACCGCGCCGCCATCGGCGCGCAGGTCCGGGTGTATGCGGGGAGCAGCATCATGACCCGCCAGATCGAAGCCGGGACCGGGGAGGGAAACCAGAACGACCTGACGATGCACTTCGGCTTGGGAAACCACGGCCAGCCGGTCAAGGTCGAGATATTCTGGCCGGAGGGGACGATCGAAACAATCGAGGGGGTACAGATCGACCAGACCCACCGTTGGGAATGGGGGACGCTCTCCACCGAGGTCTTCCTCGGTCCCGGGACGGAATGGAACTACGATGCCTATTGGAAAGACGGGTCTTCGCCCAAGGCTAATGCGACCCTCCCCGGGTTGCGGGTGGAGAACAGCGCGACACTGCAGTACTTCGAGGCGCAAGGGACGACCCAAATCAAGGCCGGCGGAAACGGGCTCGTACTCGGAAGCCCCGGAGCGGGCGGGGGTACGCTGCAAATCACCGGCGGAGCGTTTTTGGTCAACGAAGGGAAAGACGTGGTCATCGGCGCGGCCGGAACCGGCTCCGCCCAGGTGGGTTCCCTGATGATCTCGAAAGAGGGCGTCTTCTATTCCAGCCCGCGGGTGCTCGTGGGGGATGGTGGAGAGGGCTTGGGAATCCTCGGCATTTCAGGGAATGGCAAGGCGACGATCGCCAATTCGCTGATTCTCGGGAGTAACGGCGGGACCGGCAGGGCCGTCCTCTCCGACAACGCCTATCTCCGTGCCGACAAACTGGTCGTCCACGACGGTATCGTCAGCTTCCGTTCCGGGAGCAACGCCCGGTTCGAGATTCCCGGGACGGACGCGGAGCAATATGCGCGCCTGACGAACTCCGGCCGGATCGGCGTTGATGGGGCGCCCATTGCAGCGTCTTTCTGGGACGTCTTCTGGGTGGAAGAAAGCGTTTTGATGCTTGCTTCGAGTTTCCACGGAGCCTATGAAGGACCGGGGACGGACTGGAACGCCGACGGAAGTTGGGTCGACGGCTCCTCGCCCGGCAACGGCGCCATACTGGACGAACGGCTGTTCATTCTCGGCAACGCGGTCCTGGAACACACCGCCGCGCAAGGGACGACGACGGTAACGGGGCACATGGCCGTCGGCCGTCCCGGCGCCGGCCACGGAACGCTCCATATCCGCGGCGGCACGGTGCTGGCGCAATCGGACAGGCCGGTGGAGATCGGCGTCGGCACGGCGACCAAGCCGACGGTCGGCGTCTGCGTCCTCTCCGATTCCGGCGTGTTCGCCTCACTGGGCGACGTTTTCGTTGGCGGAGGGGCGAGCGGCAGCATGGGGTTTTTGTATGTCGGTGAAGACGCCAAGGCGACGATACTCGGCGAGGGCCGGTTGATCCTCGGCAGGGACGAGGCGACCGGAATCGTCACGTTGCGAGACAACGGGACGCTGAGGACGCAGAACCTCGTCGTCTCGTCCGGATACGTCAATTTCGTGAGTGACTCCACCGCGACACTTACCGTGGCCGGACGAACGAAGTCCTACTACGAGAACCTGTTCGTCCGGGGAGTGCTTCGGATCGACGGCCAGACGCCGAGCGAAGGGTTCGAAGATTGGTTCGTCGTGGACCGGGACACCCTCATGCTGGCCTGGGCGCCGCTGGAGGGGGACCTCAACGGCGATGGGTACGTCGGCGGCGAAGACCTCGATCTCGTCCGCAGCCACTGGGGCCAAAGCGTCACCCCCGGCGATCTCTCCTCCGGCGATCCGTCCGGAGACGGCAAAGTCGACTCCGCCGACCTAGACCTCGTCCGCGCCGCCTGGGGTACCGGCACGCCGCCGGCCGCGGTCCCGGAGCCGGGTACTATTCTCCTCGGATGCGCGGGCCTGGTGTTCCTGGCGTGGCGGCGGCGGTGAGACCGTGGAAGCCTCCCGTGCGGTGGCTCTGCGCGCCGCAATGGGCAACCGTCGAAAGAACCTGGGAGTCGCGAAGAGAGGGTGCGATTGGACCCCTCCGCGGTCGGACTCGTTTCCGATTTGCGGTCGCGGTTGTTTTCCGATATCCTGCGAGAAATCCTCAGGTTTTCGTTTCTCCCTTCCCACTCCTCCATTCTCACTCTCTTCATCCCCATGCTCCTCCCCTATTCTCGCGCCCGGACTCTGCTCCGGCCCGGCGATCTTCTCCTTTTCCGGCGGCGCGGCCTGATTGCCCTTGCCGGTCGCGGAATCCATTCCCACGCCGCGGTGGCCGATTTCTGGGACGACCTGCCGTTTTGCCTCGAGGTCCGCGAATTCTTCGGCGGCCGCGCGGTGACGCTCGACAGTCAGGTCCGGCGTTGCCCGGGCCGGATCGACGTCTTCCGGCCCCTTCCGACCCCCGGTTTCCGTCCCGAAATCGCCGCGAAAGCGATGCGGAGGTACTGCGGGTGCGACTACGGCTGGCGGAATCTCTTCCGGACGGCGGTTCCGCACATCCCGTTCCTTCGCCTCTGGTACCGTCCCGACGTGGACGACCTCTCGACGAACCGGCGTCCACCCTTCTGCTCCGAAGCGGTCGCCGCGTCTTACCGCGCCGCGGGGCTCGACCCGGTCCCCCGGCTCGCCGACCGCTACACCGAACCGGCCGACCTCGCGCGAAGCGCGGCCTTCGAGTACCATTTCACGCTCGCGTAAGCACCGCCTTTTGGGCGGCCTCATCACGGCGGCGGTTTCGTGAGATTGTCGGTTTCGAGCTACGATGCCTTTGGGGTATCGGCCGGTGCGGGGCGAATGGTCCGGTTTCTTTGCGTACGGTCGATCAGCACGCACAGTCCCAGCACCAGCGGAACCAACCCGAAGACGCCGGCCGGCAGGAGGAACAACCAGGCCACGCCGGCGCCGGCGGCCAGCCACGGCCAATCGCGCTTCAGCGCATCTGGCCGGCGCACACCGGAAATAACGGCACCCGCCGCGGCCAGGCACAGCCCTGCCCAGATTCCGGCGGACAGCCAATGCCCGAGACTCTCGTGCCGGATGCTCAGGGAGATTTTCGGTTCGCCGTGCAGTTTGCTGAAATGGTGGGGCGTTCCCACCGGGGCGACGTCCAAATCCAACGATAGGGGGCCGGTTCCGGCGATCTCCAACGGGGTGAGCATTTCGCCTCCGGCAACTGGAACCAATTGCCCTCCGGCCGTTTCCACGCCGGAAGCCGCCATGCCGCCGCGCATCGACTGCGCACCCCATTCGGTCGATTGCGGTTGTTGCCGCGTGGGTGGTTCGATGGATTGCGGCTGATCCGCCTGCTGCATCGATTGGAGCTTCGAGAGCTGTTCGTCGGCTTGCTTGCGGAGGTCGCCCCGGCGCTGTTCCACGCGGTCGGCGGCCGCTTCGTCCAGCTTCTGGTCTTTCTCGCTCAGGGCACGGTCGCCGGGCTTACCCATTCCGGGGAGGTTCTCCAGGCCGCGGTCCACCTGGAGGGTCGCCTCGGTTCCTTTGCCGCGCGATTGGGGCGTTTCAAAATAAAACGCCCTGCCACCGGCGATGCGCTCAGCCTCGGCCTTTTGTTCCAATTGCTGGATTTCCGACTCGATCCGCTGGGCTTGTTCCTGGACTTCCAAGGCGTTGCTCGTGTCGACCTGGGCGCTCTGCTCGGCATAATCGCGCAGGGCGGTGCCGACCTGCTTGAGGTTGTACCGGGCTTTCGTCTGTGCCGCCGAGCGACCCTTCGTACCGGCCACCTGTACCACCTGCCGGAGCTCGTCCAGGAAGGAGAGCTTGCGCTCCTCCTGCTGGTACGCGGCGGCGACCTCTTCCAGATTGCTCTGGCTCTTGACGAGACTGCCGGCGTATTCGCGCGGGAGATAGACCGTCCACAACGTCCGCGATACCGGGACGTCGCTGAGAATCCGCGCCGCCGGCGGCCGAATCCGCTTCCAGCGGTTCAGTGGCTCGCCCAAATGACCCGAGTAGACGGCCACCACCTTCGATGAGAAGTCGCCGGCGGACGTCTTCTGCAGCGGCAGCAACGTGACCGTGCGGCCCTGGCGGGTAATCTTCGCCGGGCGGACGGGCTGGCCCGAGACGTGGGCCGACCAGATCCGCGACTCCGGCGGCAGCTCCAATTCGAGGAACTGAAGCGTGAAATTGCGAATGTTGTAGGAGACGCGGGCCCGGTAACTGCCGTTGGAATGAATGACCGTGGTCAGGTCGGCCAGGCTGATACTGGCGATCAAGCCCGACTCCTGTTCGCGGACGCGGCGCTGCCACGTCAGGACGGTGCCATCGCCGTTAATTCGGTACGCGGCGACCGCCTGCCGCCGGACCGTTTCCGCCAGTCCTTCCGGGACTTCGGCAAGGGAGACCGGCGCGGCGCCCTGGGTCTTGGTGGCCGCGATTTCATCCGCGGTATCGTTTTCCAGGACGACGTGGCTCCTCGAGCGCTCCACGTCGAGGGGTCGAATGACGGCCGCGTCGACGGTGCCGTCTTCGGCCAGCGGCAGCGTTTGACTCAGTTGCAGGGAATAGGCCCCGCGCACCGGTTGCTGCAGTTCAACGTCCCAGGTACGCCCCTGATCGGTCGGTTGCGAGCGAATCTGACGGATTTGCTCTCCCTGTATTTCCACGTCGTCGCCGAGCCACTTCGGGGTGATGATTTGAAAGACCGCCCGGCCGGCCTGGCGTATTTCGAAATCCACCTTGCTGATGTACGCGACGGCGCCTTCTCGCACGCTGACCACCGTCGTCACGTCGGCATTGAGTCGCGAGGGGGCGGCGGACAGCCGCAGACTCAGGCCCTCCGGCGGCGAATCGTACTGAAACGCATAGTGAACCGTGCCGTCGACTTGGGTCCGCAGTGATTCATCCAGCGCGGACGGGGCGATGGATCGGGCGCCCCCGCCATCCTTCAGGGCCGCTTCGAGGTCGGTGTCGAGATAGACGGCCAGTTGGCCGCGCTGGGCCTGGACGTCTTCCATCGTCACCAGGGGGACGGCGAACTCGGCCTGGCTGGAATCCCGCACGAGCGTGCCGCTGACGGCGAGGTCGAGCTTTCCGAGAGCCGGCTCTCCGAGTTCCACCTTCAGCAGCGGGCCTTCCTCGTCGCGGTCGATGAACCAATCGGCGGCCTGCGGAACCCGGACCTCGGAAACCCTCAGCCCGGACGGGAGCCGCAATTGGAGCGCCGCGACCGGAGCGCCGGTGACATCCGCGCTGAGCATGCTTCTTATCGTGGCCTGGCGTGCCCGGACGGCAACGGCCGTGCGGCCGAAGACTTCCACGTTGGGCCGTTGGCGTTCCACCTTCAACCGCAGCCGGAAGGGCCGCGACGTATACCGGTAGGCCGACAGTAGTGCGCAGCCTTCGCCGGGTTCCTCCGGCAGTTCGATTCCCGCGCGGTCGATCTGATCGAGACCGGCGGTTTCGTCGACGCGGACGCGGAAATGGTCCGGGGAGGCGATCGCCAGCCGTCCCGTTTCCCGCACCACTCCGAGCGGCTTCAGGGTATCGACGTCAAACGTCTCGGACATGCGGCCGTCGGGACGGAACCAGTCGATGTCCACTTGCGTATCGGTCGTCCGCTCCGTCTTCAGCGAGACCACCAGCCGCTTCGCCGGATCGGAATCGGAGGCCGCGTCGGTTTCGATGGACCAATCGGCCACTTCCGCGCCGCCGACCTGCCGCACGGCCATGCCGGAAGGGATGCCCAACCGCAGCTCCTTGATCGCCCCCTGCTGTACGCGATAGTGAAACCGGCCGTGGAAATGGAGGCCGCGGTCCAACACTTGCAAGAGGACCGATTGATCGACCCCGAACAGTTCCCCTTCGCGCAGGTCGACACGCCGCGGCTGCCAGCGGATGGACAGCTCACCGGCCGAGCCCAACGGAATGCTAATCGACTCGCCGGGGGCGTCGGTGGAACCGTTGTTGTCGTCGGAAGACGGCTTCCGGCGGCGCCAGCCGCCCCCGCAGCCGCCGACGTTGATTTCCAGGTCGTCCCCCGGCAGCCGCAACAGCAGGCGGCCCGAAGGGACCGGGCGCAACGGCACGTTCATTTGCCCCGTCGCGCCGAGTCGGCGCACCGGCACGCTAAAGCAGACATCCACGACGTGCAGCCCGGGCTTCTCAATATAGATCGCGGGACCCGTGTCGGCCGGAGGCGCCGGCTGCCCCTCCGGCGGCGCGGCCCGGTTCGCCTGAGACGGCACTCCCGGAGCATCCGGCGGAGCGTGGCCGGCCAACGCGGCGGGCCGGCCGTCGATTTCGATCTTCTCTAAGGCCAGGTCGCCGAAGGGGAGGTCGACCCTTGCCCAACCCTCGGCCAGGTGATGAACCAAGAGACGGCCGTCAAAACGTGCTACGTCCTCCTCGATCCGCCCGGAGTATTCGGCATGGCTGACGACCGCTTTCACGTCCGCGGCCGCGACGACCGGGGCGTCGGGGTGCGCCTGCTTCCACAGCCGCAGGAATTCGTCGTGCGGCAGATAGACCCGCGTGTTCTCCAAGGGATTGTCGTCCGGATCATAAGGGACGAACAGGGTCAAAGGGGGTTGCCGGCTCGCGGCGGTGGCAGCCGGTTCGGCCGCGGCGGCGGGTTGATCTTCCGCCAAGGCCACTCCGGTGGCAAGGAACAGGCTCACGCCGGCGACCAGGGCCGCCGTGGCGGCCTTCGGCCCGGAGCCCGAGGCCTTCAGATTCAAAATGGCTTGCCGGAACATCCAGAGGAAGGCCGACGCCAACGTTCCCAAGAGCAGCCCGTCGAGAAGTGGCGTCCAGGCCAGGGGAACCAAACCCGACAGGCCGATCGGCAGGGCCAGCCCGAGGACGACCGTGACGGCGCGGCGCGGTCCCGGCACGCGGCGCCAGACCCAAGCGGCCAGGAGCGCCGCGGCGATCATCACGGCTTGCAGCATATACGAGAACATTCTGTCTTGAAGTCCCAAAATGAGTTCTCCGGGGCCGCCTTCACGACGGAACCGGACCACCTGTCCGCTGGGCGCCTCCAGAGCCACGCTCAGAGAGAGCCTCGCCCGCTCCCCTCCCTTGCTTGGCGGCTGGGGGGGAACCTCGACTGGCGGCTTTTCTTCCACGAGGGTCTGCGCCGGTTCCCTTGGCGCCGCGTCGGTCGGTGCCGCCTCGGGCACCTGTTCCATCCCGGGCTGGAGACCGGGCTCGGCCATCTCCGCGCCTTCCTCGGTCGCCTCCGGCGCTGCCGCGTCGTCCATTGGGGCTTCCGCCTCCGCACTGGGGAATTCATCAAGCGATTCAAACGCCGCCGCGGCCGGTCGTCTTCGCGTCTCGAAATCGTCGTGGAAATCACTGACCGATTCCCCTCCTTGCGCGGTCGCCAACGCGCGGAGGAGTTGAGGGTTGATGCCGGTGCTGACGGACCTCACCGATCCGTCCGCCAACACGAAATTCCCGACGCCCGGGTGCTGGCTCCAGGTCACCTTTCCCAGCCAATCGTCAATCGGCCGCGCGGTGCCATAGCCGCCGGCGTACCACGGTCCGCCGTCGATGACCTCCGCCACCATCACGGTGTTGCTGGTACTGTCGGTGATTTCGCGGACGCCGAGCCCGCGGTCGAAACCGATCACGCCGCGCCACTTTCCGGCACCCGTGATCGCCACGTAGGAAGTCTTGTATACCCCCTCGAGCGAGTCGGTTCTGCCGGGATCCGACGGGCACAGCACCGAAGGCAACGCGACCCGCAACAGCGCCGCGTTGTCCGGGTGATCGCAAGGCAGATCCAAACGGAGCTTCTTGTACAGGTTGCCCTCCTCCATGTACGGCAAGAGGGCCACGATCCAACTGAACTGACGCTCGCGGGGCATGTTCGCCGGACCGATCACGGCGGGCGGAAACTGTTTGTGCGCGTCGTGGTAGTTGTGCAGCGCCAAGCCGAGCTGTTTGAGGTTGTTGATACAGGCCGCCCGTCGGGCGGCTTCACGCGCACTCTGCGTGGCCGGCAGCAGCAACGAAATGAGCATTACAATCACCACGATCACCACGGTCAACTCGACGATCGTGGTCTGACATCCATGGCCGCTGGTTCTGATCAGGGCGAAGAAACCGACGAAGACGGCCGCCGCCACGAGCCCCGCGAATTTCCATCCGAGCGCGGATGTGCTATTGTCGGCAATCGCCTGGGCCAGCCGACCCGCCAGCGTTGGCCTGGCCAGTGGCGAGGCAGGTTCGAAATCGCCGTCGCTGGAAACCACGTCGGTCCCCTCCGGCGGGTGTATGCACCAGGTCGTGGCCAACGTCGTGAGTTCGACCCGGGCGGGGCTCTGGCGGAAGGCCTCCGGCCGGAGACGATCCCACGACCGGCTTCCGGCAACCGCGGAAACACCGGTTTCGTAGAGCAGCGTCAGGTCCCGCCGGTCGCCGGCGGAATCGGCTTGCGGCGGCATGGGGACGATGTAGTTCCCCTGCGTGCTCCGCACCTCGACCGGTTCACTGTCGACCATGACGGACCACAAGTCGGCCTCCTCCGGGAGGCTGAGAGAGACGTTCTGCAGGTTGAGGCCCCGCACCCAGAAGCGTGCCTGGTGGCGCATCCGGCCGTGACGCGTGGCGACCGTTTCGATCTCGGCCGATTCGCAGATCGCGGTGACCACCGGTTCCGAATCGTGACTCGTTGCCGAAATCGAGAGCCGGTACGGCAGGCGCGGATACTGGTAGGCCGCGACGATCCGCTGGCCGGGGGTGTAGGCCGCGGGCGCGACCACGTCGGCCGGGTCCAGATCCCGCAGGTTTTCAGATTCGCAATCGATCCGCTGATCGTTCGCGGCTTCTACCGCCACGATCCCGCTCTGGCGCGACACGTTCCGCAACGCGAGGACCGCGACGGGGAACCGCTTGCCGCCGGAGGTGGAATCGGCGCTGGATGGTTCGCCGTCGGCTTCAGGCGCTTCGCCGGGGGTCGGGCTTGGGAAGGTCTGCCCGAAATCGAGGGCGAGCGTTATCTTGCCGGTAACGGGGCGGTCCAACGTAATCCGCCACAGATAATCGGCACCGTCGTTGACCGCCGTGTGAAGCTGTTCGATGACCCGCGCCGGCGAGTCGAGGGGCACGATTTGGATTTTGTCGCCGACCGCCGACGGCAGCGTGAATTCGATCCGGCGGACTTTTCCCTGCCGGATGTTGAGGTCGAGCTGGTAGTGCATGTCGAGTTTACCCCGGTCCAGCCGTACGAAGGCAAGCGTCTGGGCCGAGACCTTGGCCGGTTTCGTTCTCGCGCGGAGCAAACCGGTGATTTTCGCGTCATCCTGGTAATGGTATTGCAGCGCGGTGCCGGGGGATTCCGGCGCGCCCTCCCCCTCCGCCGCGCCGCCGCCGGTCGCCTCGGCCGCCACCGGCTGCAGTTCGTCCGACAATTCCGAAACGAGCAGCTCGATTTCCGGCGGCGCCTGCAACCGAAGCGTCCCCTCGACTTCGTCGACGTCCGCCAGGCGCAGCTCCGGCAGAGGCAGTTCGTGGAAGACCTCGTCCTTCTCCAACCAGCCCGCCGGGTGCCTTTGGGCCGTCAGGGCGATCTGGAGCGACTCGCCGGGGTTCAACGGCGCGGCAAGATCGAACCGGACCGTCCGCAACGACGTACCCTCGGCCCCACCGCCGGCCGACTCCCACTGCACGGGCTCCGTTCCGCACAATACCGAAGTCACTTCCCAGTCGCGCGGCAACTGCATTTGTACGTCGAAAACCGGCGCGTGGCGCGGCTGCAGGGTAGCACTGGCGCGCAACACCAGACCGGTTCGGTCGATCTCCACCAGCGTCGCCACGGAAGCCTGGACGGCCCGGCGCCGGGACGTCACGCGCAGGGGAAGTGAGAACGTTTCGTCCCAAAACGCCAGCGACAGCGGCTTGCCGGCCGCTTCCGCCGGGGGTTGTTCCGCGGCGGGAAAGACGCGTTCGACCCGGATTCCGGCCAATGTCCCCACGTCGACCCGCAACGACGGCGCGGCGTAGACCGATACCCGTCCCACGTGGGACGCGGCTTCCAGGACCTTTACCGTCGGCAGGTTGAACTCGCCGGCCGCCGGAACCGGCGCCAAAGCGAGAAGGCGGACGCTTCGCCGCCCCAGAAACGGCTTGCGAAAGGTAAGCTGGACGACCGCCGCGCCATCCGCCTGTTCTTTGATCGTCCACGCGTCCAACTGGGGCGCCTCGACTTCGGCGATATCCACCGAGTCCGGCAGCGCGAACTCGAACGTGTCGGCGGCCTTGGCGCAGACGTCCAGGTCGAGGACGACCTCCCAGCGGAGTCCGGCCGGTTCGATGTACCCGGCCGAACGACTGTTGACCAGGACCAGCGGCGAGCGGTCCCCGCCGGAGAAACGGTCCGAGATCACCAGAGGCACTGTTCCGGTCCCGTCGACGGCGACGCGGAAGCACTGGGCGCCGTTCTCGACGAGTTCGGCCTGCAGCGGCGTCTCGCCGAGTTGAAGCTGCTTGCCCTCGTCCAAATGCAACAGGATTTCCGACGCCGGTATTGCCGGCAACTTCAGCGTCGTCGCCAGGTCTCCCCCCTTGCTCGCCAGCGGAGCGGACATCCGCAACACCAGTTCGAACCGGCCTTCCTCCTGGAGCATCAGAAACGGCGTTCCGTCGTCGCCACGTCCGAATGTGGCCGGCCGCCCCGCGATTTCCGCCGACTCGATCGCCAGCCCACCGAACGCCAGGTCCAACTTCTGCCAGCCGCGCTGCAGCTTGGCGATTTGGATGCGGCCGGTCAGACGCAGTTCGTGGTCGCCCAGGTGCGCCTCGTAAGCCGCCTGCGCCGGCACGACGTCGACCGGAGGGACGCTTCCGGGCGGAGTACGGAGATTCGCCTCCTTCCACAACGCCAGAACCTCCTCGCGGGGCATGAGAACCCCTTTGGACGAATTCTCAAACAGCAGTTCCAGTTGATCCGCCGGAATGTAGACGTTGCGAATCCGCGGGGGCCCGTGCGAGACCTGAGCCGACGCCGGAAGCGGCGCGACACACGCCAGGGCGATTGAGAGCCATGCACAGGCGAGGACGCGATGCCACGCGCCAAGCGCAGTGTGGTAGAGCCGATCGTCGCGATTCATCACCGCCCCCCTTCCGTATTGCCGGTCGTGTCTTCGGGTCCGTTCGCGCCGGGTTCATTCGCGGCGGGTCCATTCTCGGCCGGTTCCGAGTTTGCCGGTTTGTCGTCGCCCAGGACTTCCGCCGCCGCCGGCGTCCGTGCCGCGGCGGTGGTCTCCGAGACCACGAGCCAGTTCTTGTAGGCGCCGCTACGGCGGACGTAGAGGAGCCACGCGATGAACCAGACCGCGACGACGCCGGCAACCCCGATCCGCGCCGCCAGCAACCAGCTATTGACGAACGACGGCTGGAACAGGCCGGCGAACAGGACTCCGAACGCGAGTACCAGAACCGCCAGCACCTTGGTCTCCAGGGAGAACCACAACAGCACGACGCCGATCGCCAATGCCGCCAGACTGGCGATGGTGGTCATCGTGGGGATATGCCAGTAGGTGGTCTTCAGTTCCACCGGGTCCGTCAGACTGCTGAAGAGGTAGGTCGTGCCGCCGACCTGGAAGTCGAACGAAGACGTATCCTTGGAGAACCAACCGTCGGGATTGTCGGGCACGTTGGTGATCCTGCGGGATTCCCACAGGCCGACCCCGATGTGGCTGGTGAACCCCTCGGGGTCGCCCACCAGGCGATAGTCCTTCGGCACCCAGAGCCGCACGTAGACCTTCTGGAACTTGACCCCTTCGTCAAACTTCGGAAGGGGCACGCTGAGGACATCGGTAATTTGGAATCCTTGCTCGGGCCGCGGTATTTCGAAAACGGTCCGGATTTCGAACGGCTCGTCCGAATCGGCCGTCCGGGCGACATTGAGATAGAAGGTCTTGTCCTCGGGATCGGCGCCGGCCGCGTCGGGCGCCTTCTCCGGCGCCACGGTCTGTCCGGCCACGGTAACCCCCAGGATCCGCGGATTGCGGAGCGTTACCGCCAGACGCTGGCGTTCGCTCGATTTCAGATCGTATTGGGCACGCACCGTCATGGGCCCGTCCTCCGTGAGAACGACCTCGATGTAGGCGCGGCGGACGACCGTCTTGACCACGTCCTCGAGTTCGTGTTTCGACACGTTCAGGGCCAGTTCCGCCGGATGCTGGTAGTAGCGGTAGGTCAGGTAGGGCTGCGACGGGCCGAGAGGCTGAGATAGTTCGCGCGGATCGATCTCCTCCAGGCCCTTCGGGGCCGCCTCGATGGAGAGCGCTCGGTCCTTCAGGATGGCGATCTCGCCGGTCTCGCGGTCCGCGTCCAGGACCTTGATCGGCTGGAGCTGGAATGGCATCCCGTCTTCGGGAATGGAGACGGGCCGGTCGTACGTCGCGGTGAACGCGAACTCGCCCAGCGCTTCGCCGTGCAGCACGATGGTCCATTCGACCGTACCGTCGGCGGCCGGTTGCGGGGCCTTGCGGCGCTCCTTGATACCGGACCCCTCCACCTGCAACCGGTCGGAGACGGCCGCGGGTACCGCCAGGCGGAAAGTGTCCGTCCCGGCGAACTGGATCTGGTATCGGAACGTCGTGGAGACCTGCACGACGTCTTCCTTGATGTTGGCCACCGTCCCGACGGTAACGAAGGTCCGCCGCGGCCGCTCGGTAATCATCTGCACGATGCCGACGGGCCGCGTGACGAACGAAAAGGCCGCGGCCAGTGCCGCCCCGGGGGGAACCTGCGGCTGGAATCCCTTCGACGCCAGTTCCGAAGGGGTCGCCGCCAAGGCGCCCTGGAGCTTCGCGGAGTCGGTCTTGACCTCGAGCGACTCCGGAGCGATTACCGCGACGAGCCCCTGTTCCCGCGTGACGCCCAGCGGTTCGAGCAACGGCAGCGGCAGTTCCCCGGCGGCCGTATCGCGCGGTTGGCCCGCGGTAACGGTGAGGGTCAATTCGCCGAGGAGCTTCTTCGTGAAGTAGACGGTGAGGGTCTGCGAATCCTCGGCGGGCGTCACCTCGAAACGTTCCATCGATTCCGCCTGGACGTCGTCGACCTGAAACCCGGCCGGCAGACGCAACCCCAGCGAGAATATCCCCGAACGCGAAACCTGAACCTTGAACTCGCCCCGGGTGGTAACGCGCGATTTGCCGAGCAGGACTGACAAGTGGCTGTCGACGATGATCCGCGGCTTCAACTGGGAGGCGACCACCAATAGCTTATGGTCCGGCGTGAAGAACTTATAGAACGTGCTGCCCGGCTTCCGCATCGCCTCGGGGACGTCGGCCGCGTCGATCCGCGTGATCGACTCGCGATCCAGGTATTCCAGGCCCACGTCCTCCCCCCCGCGGACCGCGAGAATCCCGCTTTCCCGGGCGACCCCGACGGCACGGACGTTCCCCACCTCGAACGCCTCCTCCGAAATGGGCGCCTCGGTGTGCAATTCCAGACGGACCGTCTCCGTCGCCGGGGCGTGCAACCGCACCGTCACGCGCTGGCGGTCGTCGACGGTTTCGGTGTTCCAATCGCGCAGTCCCGGCGTCTGCACGTCCAGCAGACGCTGGTCTTTGGGCACTTCCACGATCAACTCGCTTAGCGAGCCCCGTAGAATCTGAAAGTCGAATATGGCCTGCGTGTGGACGACGCCGTCTCCGACGTCGACGGCGATGGAATCGGTGACGTTCGCCAGACCGGCCGCCTTGTCCGAACCCCCCGACTTGGGTTGCCAACTGACCGTGAACTGGTTTGTAGACCCCAGAACCGCGCGGATCCTCGTCGTCTCCTTCGAATCGGGAAGCAACTCCGAAGTCCGCCGCGGCGCAACCTGCACCGTCAGGTCCTTTTCGGGAATTTCAAGCTCCAAGTTGCTGACCCCCACGGCCGGGCACTGCACCGTGAAACTTCGCCCCTCGACGGCCGATTTCACCGCGGCCACCAGACTGAGCGTGATTTGGTGTTTGCCCTTGCCTTGGACGAGCAACTCATAGGCCCCCGGGCCGACCCCTCGCAACAACACGGAGCCGTCTGCGGTCTTGGCGGAGCCGATGGCCGCATCGCCGAATTGCACCGGCAACCGGGCCCAGTCGGAGCCGAGGACCTCGACGTCGAGCGTCGCCTGAAGGTGAGCCTGCTCCCCCTTGACCGAGCCGGAATAGTCGGCGCGGGTGATGACGCCGCTTACCGGAGGCTCCAGCGGTTGCTGTTCGGGCTCGACCAACCGGCCCCACATATCGAGAAACTGCGCATAAGGCAGGACTATCGAAGAATCCTCGCGCTCGAAAACGTCTCGCAGTTCTTTGAAGGGGAGATAGATTACATGCTCTTGCGGCAGCGGCGGCTCGGCAGTGGGTGCCTCCGTCCCGGGCTCTTTCGCATCGTCCGGCCGCGGCGTTGCCGGTGCCGCGGTATCCGCTTGCTCGGCTTCCGCCGGCCCGGCATCGGGCTGCTCAGCGTCCGGTTGGCCAGGCTCGGATTGGACAGCCTCGGGTTGGACAGCCTCGGGTTGGACAGCCTCGGCGGCTGCGCCGGCCGGAGGCGATGCCTCGACGGGCGGAGTGTCTTGCCCCAAGGCGGAACCGACCCAGGCGAGGAGACACAGAACGGTTAAAGAGGATAAATACGCCCGCAACATGGTGTTGCCTCCCATCGTGATCTTGCCGGAAAAGAGTCTCGCGGGTCCAGAGAAGGAATCCAACCGCATCGCGCCATACCGATGCAATGCCGCCCCCCCCAATGGGACCGCTTGCCGCTATTCTACTAACCATACCTCATCAATGCAACCTCCACACGCCCCATTTTGCGGAAGCCACCGGTTTCGTCGGCGATTTCCGCTTACGCCGAGAGGACCCGGCTTAACGGCTTGGACGCGCAAAGCGGCGAATCAGTTCCCAAGACTGCGGGTGACCTGAAGAGGAAACGGCCCACAAGAACGGATCAAGGGGGCGCAACGTATTGGTCCAGAACACGTTGCGTCCTACAATTTGGGCTCATGGGAACGGCGCACCCAACTCCGCGTTATCGCCACAGGTGTTCGATCGGAATCGCGTGGAGGTTCCTTCCAAACGGGACGAGGGCCACTCCCCTATAGAGCACGAACCCTTGTTGAAATCGCTCGCCGGCCAGTTCGGCCAGCAGGCGAAGGCCGGCGAAATCTCTGGCCTCCACCTTGGCGGCGGATTTGACCTCGATGCCGATGACCCTGCCAAGGCGGTCTTCAACGACCAGGTCCACCTCCTTGCCAGAGCTGGTGCGAAAGTGAAATAGCCGCGAACCGGCTCTCCACCAGGACAACTGCTTCGTGATCTCCATTGCCACGAAGTTCTCAAGGACGTGCCCGAACAGGGTGGCGTTCTCCGCCGCCACCGTGCGATCCAAACCCAGGAGATGCACCAACAGACCGGTATCCGAAAGGAAGAGTTTCGGAGACTTGACCAGCCGTTTCCCGAGGTTCGCATTCCACGCGGGCACCAATCGGACCAGGAAGGTCGCTTCGAGGAGAGCCAGATAGCGATTCAGGGTCGACTGCGGCAGGCTGAGCGATCGGGCGAGATCGGAGCAGTTCAAGAGCGAACAGACCCGCGATGCCAGGAGGGACAACAACCGGGGAACCGCGGCCAGGTTTTTGATATTCGAAATGTCACGGACGTCTCGTTGGAGGATCGTGGTGATGTACGACTCGAACCAAGCTGCCCTGCGCTCGGGGCTTTTTCGCGATCGGGGCTCCGGGAATCCGCCGGCGAAAACGCGCTCGAACAGATCGCCTTCCTCGCGTTCTTCTGGTTCCGGGCCGACGGCACCGCCGCCGACGAAGGCACGCTCCAGAAAGGACTCCCGCCGTCCGTCGATTTCCCCTTGTGAAAACGGCCAGAGCGTGTGCAGTTCCACCCGGCCGGCAAGCGAATCGGCCACGCGCGGCAACGCCAGAACACTCGCCGACCCGGTGAGCAGAAACCGGCCCGGCGCGCGGTCTCGATCCACGGCCGCTTTGATGGCCAACGCCAAATCGGGGGCACGCTGCACTTCGTCAATTACGACCGGCCCTACAAGCCCCGCGATGAACCCCTCCGGGTCTTCGCGCGCCGCGGCCAAGACGGCGGCCGCATCGAGGGAGTAGTAGTCGGCCGGATGCGGACCGTGGGCGATTTCCTGACAGAGCGTGCTCTTTCCGGTCTGCCTTCCTCCCTGCACGTACACGACCGGAGTATCCCGCAGGGCTTCAAGCAGAGATTGGGTGAGGTGCCGGTAGATCATTGTAGTATAATATACCACCGCGTGGTTGAAAATCAACCATTGCATGGTGGATTTGCACGATCTACTCTCAATTGGGGGTGTTGTATTCCACGCCATGGATCACGAGAAAACCCATTTCGAATCTAACCCGGGGCTGGTATTTTGCTGAGCGGCCCGACGTGCGGTCCGGAAAAACTCTCGCGGGGGAGCGGATTGCGGGCCGGCCGGTCGGACCGGGGGCGGCCGCGTCGGGGATTCTCGGGCGCATTGCTCATCTTGCCGTTCTTGCCGCTCGCCCCCGCGCGGCTTGCGTCGACCTGGCGCATTGGTTTCCCCCGAACGGTCTGCTACAATCACCTTCCAGTGACACACTGCACCGGAGGTATCAAACCAATGTCGCACTTCATGAATCGCCGCCGCTTTCTGCAGGCTTCGGCCGCCGGTTGTATGGCGGGAATAGTGTGTGCGGGAGAATCGTCCGCTCAGCGACCCACGCCCGGGAGACTCGTGCTTAATGACGACGGGCACGTGTTCTTGTTTTTGAGCGATGATCTGGATAAGGATGATTTGCGACGGTATCTGGAGAGCTACTGCCGCGAGGGAGTGGGGACGGTCGCCTACTGTGTGGGCGATATGTCGTGGCCGACGTTCCACCCGACCAAGATCGGCGTGCACTATAGCAAGCTGAGCACCGGCGGCGACTTGAAGCGGGCCAGGGGGTACAAGAATCTCGACAACTTCGCCTCCGAGCCCGGCGGGTATTTCGGCACTGTGTTCCGCATTCTTCGCGAGTTGGGAAAGACGACCCTGGCCAGCTTCCGCATGAACGACGCCCATTTCACGTCGACCGACAGCCCCCACGTGAGCGAGTTCTGGAAGCAGCACGCCAAGCGGGCCCTTGGCCCGGAGTACGGCTACTACGGCGGCTGCCTGAACTACGCCGTCGACGAGGTCCGCGACCATTTCTTCGAGCGGCTGATGGAGTTCGCCGACCTCTACCCGGACGTGGACGGCTTCGAACTCGATGCCATGCGCTCGCCCTTTTTCTTCCCGCCCGGCGAAGGCGAAAAGCACGCCCCCCTGTTCACGGAGCTGATCCGCCGGATCAAAACGGCCCTGGCCGAACGGGCCGCGCGGCTGAAGCGGCCGCCCTATCTGCTCTCGATCAACGTGCCGCTGACTCCGGAGTTGGCGCTGGAATGCGGGCTGGACGTCCCCGCCTGGGATTCCGAGGGGCTCGTCGACTACGTCAGTGCGGGCACGTATCACGGCTATATGAATCACCCCATGGAGAAATGGAAGAAGGCCCTTCCAAAAGGCACGCCGGTCTACGCCTATATTGGATGCTCTCCGCAGACGGGCCGCTATCTGGGGCTGGAGGAGTACCGTGCCGCGGCCGCCAACGCCTACGGCGCGGGAGCCGACGGGATCTACCTCTTCAACTACCCGTGCCTTTACGAACTCGCGATGCAAGTCCCGCGCGATCGCGAACACGTCAAGATGGCTCTGGAAGACATGCGCGCCTACGGGCAGCAGGATTTCTCCCGCGTGGCCCAGGCGCTCGACGAGATAAATCGGCCCGACGCTCTGGCCGGCAAAAACAAGCGTTTCCTCTTCTATTCGGAAACCGGCAGCTATCGCCATCATGCCCTGGACGCCGCCTCCGTCAAACGGGCCGACAACGCGCCGGTGGAAGCCGTCTTCCGTTGCTACGAAGACTACGCCACCGCAAGTGCGATTACGTTGCGGTTCATACTGGAGCACGTCACGCGGACGGAGCAGTTCGACATTTGCCTCAATGGCCGCAAGATCGAGCCTGGCGCCATGCAAATCCGCTACGCCGCCAACGGTCGCGACACGCGGATTCACAGCGTGACACGCGGGCCGTATCAGGAATACGAGATTCCCCTCGGCAAGGACTGGATGGTGCGCGGTGAGAACAAGCTTGAGGTGACACCACGGCGGCTGGATTCGGATTTGCCGGGGAAGATCTACCTGTTTGAGATGGAGCTTGACGTTTCGTACGCAACATGACGCTTTTCGATTTCAAGGAGCTTGCTATGGTTTTCCGGCCGAAGTGGTTGATCTCGTTTCTTCTCCCGACCCTTTTATGTGCCGAAGCCGGTGCCTGGGCCGCCGATATCACCTGGAAGGCCTCCGGCAGGGGTGGTGCCGTTGCCGCCGGCGGAAGCGAGGCCGTTGCTGCCGGATTGGACATTCTCCGTGCCGACGGCAATGCGGCCGACGCCGCCGTGGCGACCCTGCTGGCCCTGTCGGTAACGGACTACGGCGCCTTTGCCATCGGCGGGGAAATCCCCCTGATCATCTATGATGCGAACAAGCAAGAGGTCAAGGTCCTCTCGGGGCTGGGTCGCGCCCCGCTGGATCCCGAGGCCATCGAGTGGTTCTACGAGAATGGAATCCCGTCCCGGGGCGACATGAGAGCCACACCCGTTCCCGGTGCCGTCGACCTGTGTTTGACCACCTTGAAACTCTACGGAACGAAGTCCTTCGAAGAAGTCGTCGGCCCGACCCTGGCGCTTCTGGACGCCGCGCGGCTGGATTGGCATCCGCGCCTGGCCGCCACGCTGCGCACGCTTGTCGAAGCCGAAAGGAACACGCCCGGCAATCGTGTGGCAAAGCTGGACGCGGTGCGCCGTTGCTTCTATCGAGGCGAGGTGGCCGACGAGTTGGAAGCCTGGTACGTCGACACCGGCGCGTGGCTTCGCAAGCCAGATCTGGCGGCGCACCGGACGGTGGTCGAAGACCCGGTCACCATCGAGTATCGAGGGTACAAGATCCACAAGTGCGGGCCGTGGACGCAAGGACCGACGCTTTGCCAAACGTTGCGGTTATTGGAAGGTTTTGACCTCAGAAACATGGGGCATCTCTCGGCCGACTATATCCATGCCCTGACCGAGGCGTTGAAGCTGGGTTTCGCGGATCGGGATGAGTACTACGGCGACCCGGTTTTCGCCGACGTGCCCCTGGAAGCCCTGCTATCGGATCAGTATACGGCGATCCGGCGGCCTTTAATCGACATGTCCCGGGCCTCGCTGGACCGACGTCCCGGCGATCCACGGCGGATGCGCGCGATCCGGGGCCCCCAAACGCCGGCCGGCGCGTCGACCGGGATTCCGATTCAGGACACGACCACGTGTGTCGTCGCCGACCGCCTGGGAAACGTGGTGGCGGCCACTCCGAGCTGCAATCTCCTGACGAACCGCCCCGGGCCTTCCGGGATTACCCAGGGGAATCGCCTCCGCAGTCTCAACACCACGCCCGGCCATCCGAATCGCATCGAGCCGGGCAAGCGCCCTCGGATTACACTGACGCCCACGCTGGTCACCAAGGACGGTAAACCGGTAATCGCGATCAGCGTGGCGGGCGGCGACTTGCAAGAGCAGACCACGCTCAACGTCTTGCTGGCGCACATCGAATTCGGCATGTCGCCCGAGGCCGCGGTGACGGCTCCCCGGTTTCACACGAGCCACTATCAGAACTCGTTCGATCCCAATCCGGATCGAGACGCCGCTTTCGTCGGCGCAGGTACGCTCCGAGTGAACACCGCCGTTTCCGAAGAGACCCGAAGGGAGCTTTCCCGGCGGGGCCACGAGCTGACCACCACGTCCGATCCCATTGCGCATCCCGTAATGATCCACGTCGATCCCAAGACGGGCATCTTTCATGCCGCGGGCGATCCGAAAGCGGGTAGACATGCGGGCGCCTTGGATGTCACGTCGCCAGACCACCCTGAAGCTCAGGCCCCCGGCCGGGACGGTCCGGAATAGACCTTGGTTACTCCCTGGGCGATGCTTGTGCGCCAGATGTCCTCAACATCCTTCCACCGCATGGCATTGCGAAATGAGCGTCTCCGTGGATCAATTCCCTGTTCCGGGGAAACGGATCGTCCGCCGGGCGCGAAGTGGCAGGGCCGATGAAGTAATCGGTGATGCGTTCCCCAGTCTTCGCGTCGACCACAACATAACAAAGGGGTCCGATGCCAATCGCCTCGGTCGCCCGATTGATTCGGTAGTCACAATACCAATTCGCCGCGCGGGCCTAGAAAACTCTCGCGGGGGAACCGATTTTCGGCCAACCGTCCGGGTTGGGGCCGGCCGTGGCGACGGTTTTTGGCGCGTTGCTCCGTTTGCCGCCGTGCTCAGAGCGTTTCCAGCAACCGCGGGCCGTTCCAGATTTCGACGGCACCGTCGGCGGGGGAGAAGATGACCTTTCGGCCCAGGGTGCCTCCGGTATGGGAGGCGCGTAGGGAGATTCCTTGCGATTCCAGGAGGCGGGTGGCTGCTTCGACGTTGCGGCGGCCGATGTCCAAGCTATTCGTCCGCCCGAACATTTTCGCCCCTCCGATTAGTTTCGCGGCGAGATTTCCGATTGAAGAACCCCTCTCGGACAATTCCCGGATCATCTGAACAACGGCCGTGTCTACATACTTTCCCTTCGGTCCGTCGAAGTCGGCCGGGCTTTCCGGCAAGAGCGCATGCCCCATCGCGCCGCGCCGAGAGGTCTCGTCCCAAAGCACGATCGCGACGC
This sequence comes from uncultured Planctomycetaceae bacterium, assembly GCA_964520785.1. Taxonomy (GTDB): domain Bacteria; phylum Planctomycetota; class Planctomycetia; order Pirellulales; family Thermoguttaceae; genus CAZFQG01. Next base: position 22,242 of record CAZFQG010000063.1, read on the forward strand.
ACGAGCCGACCAGGGTCTCCAGCAGCTCCGGCGGCTCGGTGAGCGCCAAGCCGGCGATTGAGAGACTGATGCGGGTCACGGGGGCGTCGACAGGGGTCATACGGAACTAAGGAGCAGTCAGGGAAACAGCCGCTAACATAAATTGCACTAATAGCGTAGCTTACACAAGAAGACGAGGAGAGTAATAATGGAATATCTACGAAAACTATCTTGTCTAGGCCGGTTATCTGCGCAGGTTCTCGGAACTATTTGTCCCGCGGTGCATTTATGTGGGTAGAAGTCTTGCAAAACGAAAGCCCATCTTGCACAATAGAGGTTGGCGATCGGTTGGTCGCGCGGCGATGGTTCTGGGCATTTGCCCGTTTTGACCTTCGGCTTCACGATCGGCGACGCGTCCTGCCTCGAGAATCCTTCCAATTTATCCACGTTGGTCTTGGTCTCCGCGATCCGTGTCGGCCGGCAATGTAGTCCGTCGACGAGATCGCCCGACTGCGAAGAGTTGGGATTTTTTTCATGACGACTCGACCCCACTTCTATCCGACGAAAAAGATCGCCGATTTGGGGAATTGCTTGACCGTCGAGTTCGCCAATCGTGAAAAACACGTCTTCGTGTCGACTTCTTCAAGGACGAAGCGGGGAGCCGTGCAGGAGCTTCGCGCCTTGCTCGAAGGAACCCGTGCCGCCTGCGAATCCGAGGGAACCCCGGATTCGATCATCCAACAGACCGTTTTCGTCGATGATCCGATCGACCGCGTCGCCTGTCAGCAAGAAGTCGAGAAAGCATACGGAAGTCGTTGTCCCGCAACGAGTTATGTCGTTCAAAAGTCGTGTTCTGGGGGGAGTGTTTCACTCGAGACTTGGGCCGTCGCGGCCGATTCTTCGGATTTCACCGTCGAATATGCCAGTCCGCACATTGTCGTTCGCCGAAACAACGGCGTTTCGTGGGTCCATTTCGCGGATGTCGCCGAACCAACCGACCCCGGGGGAGTTTACTCGCACTCGGCCGTTGCCTTCGAGACGATGGCGAGGCAATTAAAGCAGCGGCGTATTCCGTATGACCAAGTGGTGCGGACCTGGCTCTACCTCGGCGACATCGTCGGCGCGGAGGGAGATACGCAGCGTTACAAGGAGCTGAACCGCGCGCGAACGGATTTCTATAGGAAATTTCGATTTCATGAAGGGCATGTTCCCAAGCGGTTGAATGGATCGGTTTTTCCGGCCAGCACCGGCATCGGAATGGACGGGCGCGACGTCGTCATGAGTTGCCTGGCCTTGACCACCGACCGCAGTGACGTCAGACTAATGCCGTTGGAAAATCCGTCCCAGACGTCGGCTTTTCTATACGGCCCGCACTACAGCCCCAAGAGCCCCAAGTTCGCCCGGGCGATGGCCGTTTGCGTGGACGACGCCGCGACGACCCTGGTCAGCGGAACGGCCAGCATCACCGAGTCGGAGAGCCGGTTCCCGGACGACCCCGAACGGCAAACGCACCAGACGCTCGACAATATCGAGGTCCTCATTTCCCCGGAAAACTTCCGCCGGCACGGACTTGACGGGTTGGGCTCGGGGTTGGAGGGACTGGCGCAGATCCGCGTCTACGTGAAGCGCCTTGCCGACTACGAAGCGGTGCGCCAGGCGTGCGAAGACCGTGTGGGGGATTGCCCCGCCGTCTATGTCATCGCCGACGTTTGTCGACCGGAACTCCTGGTTGAAATCGAAGGCATCGCTTTTTCTCGTCGTTCATGCCCGCAAACCTAACGCAGCAGTATCTCAAGGCCGAGGAGGCCTACCGTCAGGCTTCCAGTCCCGAGGAAGAGCTGAAGTGTCTTCAGGTGATGCTGCAGGAGATTCCCAAGCATAAGGGGACGGACCATCTCCAGGCGTCGCTGAAGTCGAAGGTTGCCAAGCTTAAGAAAGAGATCGCCGCCGATAAACAGGCAGGCAAGAAGAGCCGGGGCGTGCGGATTCCGCGTCAAGGGGCCGGAACGGCCATACTCCTGGGGGGGCCTAATTCCGGCAAGAGCCGGCTCATCGCCTCGCTGACCCGCGCCGAACCGGAGGTCGCCCCTTACCCCTTCACCACTCACGTCGCCGCCCCCGCCATGATGCCGTGGGAGGACGTCTACGTCCAGCTCATCGACACGCCCCCTATTACCGCCGACTTCATGGAGTCGTACATGCATGGGCTGATCCGCTCGGCGGACTTGGCATTGCTGATGGTGAACCTGGGGGAAGACGACGGAATTGAGCAGATTCAGGAGGTGATGGACCGGCTCAGCGCGACCAAGACCCGGCTGGCACGGACGTCGTACCTCGACGAATCGGACGTGGGGCTTTCCTACACGAGGGCGTTTCTGGTGCTCAACAAGATCGACGTCGAGGGGGCGGAGGAGCGGATTGGGCTTCTGCATGAATTGTGCGACCTCGATTTCGAGGAAATCCGCATTTCCGCCACCGAGGGGACCGGTCTGGAGGAGTTACGGAACAAGGTATATGAGGCGCTCGACGTGGTCCGCGTCTACACGAAACTCCCTTCGGCGAAGGAGCCGGACTTGGAACGTCCGTTCACGGTCCGCAATGGAGACACGCTCGTCGAATTGGCCCGGCAGGTTCACAAGGACTACGTCGAGGGGCTGAAATTCGCCAGGGTCTGGGGGACGGCCGTCCACGACGGCACCGTGGTGAAGGGGGACTACGTCCTCCACGACAAGGACATCGTGGAACTGCACATGTGAGCGCGGACGTCGCCAGCCGAGCGAGGGGGGGGGATTCGGGAGAAAGGAGTTGAGTTTGGATGGAGCGAGGTTCCTCTGGCTTGGACAGTCCCGATTGGGGGGATGTAATGCGAATCAGATCGTCTTGACCCGAATCGGTCTTTTTCGTATCTTCGGCGAACTTGGCGTTCTTCCAGACTTGTGCGGTATTGACCGCGCGTGGAGATTGGCACACATGTGACTTGTATACCCCGGCGGCTCCCGATGTGGACGTGGCACGGCCGACGCGGGATTCGCGAGTGAGTTTTGGTATGGAAAAGGAGTTCCGAACCATGAATAAACCGCTATTCACCTCCATTTCGTTGGTCGTTGCGTTCTTCTCGATCTGCGTCTTCTTGGGGTGCGGCACGCCCGAGGAGAAAGAGCCGGAACAGACTCCCCCGCAAGAAGGAGGAACGACCAAAACCGAAGAGCAGGCGGCAGGGGCGAGCGGTCCTTCGGCCGCGGTTCGCCGTTTCCTGGAGGCCACCCGGACCGGCAACGACCAAGTCGCGACGGAGATGCTCACCCGTTTAGCCCGCGAGAGTATCGAAGAGCTCGGTGGCTCGGTTGCCCCTCCCAGCAGCGATACGGCCCGGTTTCGGATCGGCGAGGTCGAGATGTTGGCCGAGGACGGCGCTCGGGTCCCGTGCGTCTGGACGGATTTGGACGCGGACAACCAAGAGAAGAGCTATCACATGCTCTGGATGGTCCGCAAGGAACCCGAAGGCTGGCGGATCGCGGGTATGGCGACCGAGGTTTTCGAAGGAGAGCCGCCCCTCGTTCTGAACTTCGAGAAGCCCGAGGAAGTCTTGCGGCAGAAGGAGTTGCTCCGGGAGGAAATCCTTCGCCGCCAAGCCGAGCAAGCGGCCCCCCAAGGCCGCACCGCCGAGCAGCCCTCGACACCGCCCTCCGCCGGGACGCTTCGGCGGTGAGGGGAAACCACCACCAGGGTGATGAATAGTCGTGGCGAGACGTGGGCAAGCGGCTCGCACGGCATTCCGGTTCGCCACCCCGTTTCCGGGGAGGGCAACAAGGTGGATGTCGCCGTCGGAATCGTTCGACGACGTTAGGGCCGGCAGATTTCGCTTTCGGGCCGTTCGCGAGGGCTCAGGGTGTTGCGCAATTGGCCAAGTCGCGGCACGTGAGAACGTGGCGGAGAAGGTCACGACGACTGATCATTCCGACCACTTTATTCTTTCGCATGACCAGCAATCGTCGTGCCTGGTCAGTTCGCTTTCCTCCGGCGAGGCGAGCTTACACTGCGCCGCGATTCCGGTGACGTCCAGAATGAGGGCGACCTGCCCATCTCCGAGAATGGTGGCTCCGGCCAGCGCGTGGCACCCCTGCATATGGCGGCCCAGCGGCTTGACGACGATTTTCTCCGAATCGTGCAGTCCGTCGACGATCAGCCCGTACTGCAGGTGTCCGGCCTCCACGACGATGATATTGACGGCCGACGCCCTCGATCTTTCCTGGCTTTGGGGCACTTTCCGCTGTTGCTTACCCAACGGAGACGGCCCCATGAACCGGGATTGGGAAATTCTGCACGTAGATGATGATCCGCAGATCACGCGGCTGGTTGCCGCGCAGCTCGAACCGTACGGTTACTGCGTCAAGCCCCTCGAAGATCCGACTAGGACGATCGACGAACTCGTTCACGGAAAGCACCGTGTCGTCCTGCTGGATATCGACATGCCCCAAATGAACGGTCTGGAAGTCCTCCACAAGATCAAGGAATACGACGCCGGAATTCAGGTCATTATGCTCAGCGGCGTAGTAACGCTCTCCGACGCCCTGCAAGCCCTTCGCGGGGGTGCCGAGGCCTGTTTCTTCAAGCCGGTGGAGGAAATCGAGCCCCTCGTCGAGGCGATTGAGGGGGCCTTCCGGAAGATCGACCACTGGTGGGAGGCACTCCGCGACCTCACTCGCCGGAAGTCGGAACGCACCCAGCCGGTCGCGTGAACCGTCTCTCGAAGGCGCGGAGGTTGTTCGAATCATGAATGCCGGCGGTTCGCAGTTCGACCGGTCCGGACGTATTCATTGATGCACCGCCGCCCGCATGAGAAGGGGCGTCTCAGACACCGCAATCCACCGTCTCTCCCTCGAATGACGCTTCCGGTTCCGTGTGCTCCACGCCCGAGCCCGCCTTGCCGATGATCTGCAGGATGCACTGCAGCGTCAACATCAAGTCGGTCGTGGTGAGGACCCCGCACACTCCGGCCGCGTCGACGACCGGCAGGCAGGATATCCTCTTGCCGATCATCACGCTGATCGCCGGTCCGATCGCCATTTCCGGAGATACGATGATGGGTGTCGAGGTCATGATATCCCCTGCGGTCTCTCCTTCGCGCTCCTTCAGATCTCGGTCGCTGATGATTCCCACCAGGGAACGGCCCTCTTCGCAAACCAGAATATGCCGGACGTGTTCGTCGTTCATCGTTTCGCGGACCTTCGCCACCGGCAACCGCGGCGGGACGACTCTCAGATGCTTCGACATCAGGTGCCGCACCTGGGTTTTGAAATCGGTTGAATTCTCGAAATCCCGCGAGAGCAGGCGGCGGATTTGTTGGCGTTTTTCGACAAGCCGTTGCTGTGCGCCCAGCGGAAGCGGGACGAGTACCGGCTCGCCCGATTGAGCCGGCCGGCGGGAACCGCGGCGGATCCGCCATGCGAGCATTCCGGCCAGCGCCAGAGTCGCGATCCATGCGACCATCCCCAGCATGGCTACCGTGGCGCGAGCGGTCCAGTCCGGAAAACCGGCCGCTCCGTCCAGGCCGGTTGCCTCCCCATTCGGCGGATAACCGTAGACGCCATCCCGGGCGAGCGAGTGGCGGTGTGGCTCCCCCTCGAAATTCAGAAGGCGGGCAGTGGCGAGGAATCCCCGGTCAACATCGTCGGCGAGAACCAAATACGTGAGCAGTACACTGGTGACGAGCAACGCCAGAAATAGCGCGTATTCGATGACGGCGGTACCCTCCGTTGCACGGCCGAAATCCGATCCGAAACGGAACAGCCTCTTGTTTGTCTCGCGCAATTCCACACGATTCATGAAATCTACCTCCATTGAAACCGTCTCAACCGGTCCATATTCCCTTGGGTCTTCAGCCGCTTGCGAAGGCCGGGTCCTCGGAGACGACCAAACCGCTTGCATTCGCGGAATCCGAGTCGTCTCCCTACCGTTCGTCCTCAGTGAATATCACTTCCTCGACAATGACCCAGAAGATCGTTCACGAGACTCTGGAGACGCGTCGCCTCTCCAACGACGCACGGGATGAAATCGTCTTCGTATACGGCGATTTGCCGTGGTATTTTGGCGACCCTGCGGGCCGCCGCCTTCGCGGTACGGATCAGGGCCGCCTTCTGGCGTTCCCGTTCGGCGCGAGCCTGCTGGGGAGAGCGGCCATCGGCCCCCTCTCGCGTTTCCAACCAGTTGCGGAACCACCGCAAGAGGGTCGCGCGGGTAATCACGCCGGTCGGTCGGCCTTGGTTGATCACGACGATTCGGGGAACGGACACGCGCGTGAAGAACTCATAAATCTGCTCGATGGGAGCATCCTCTCCGTAGGATACGACGTCCCTCTTCATGACCTCGCGCAATTCGCTCGTCCAGCCCTCGCCAAAGGCGGTGTGCGTCAGCAAGTCTCCTTCGCCGACGATCCCGACGATCATGCCGGCCTCATCGACTACCGGGGCGGAATGGATCCGAAGCTGCAAGAATACGTCGACGACCTGCCGGACGGCCAGGTCATGCCGGGGGCAAAACAGGGGGACGGACATCACGTCGCGGGCTAGGATGCCATCTAACGGCCCTCTTGCCATTCCGCCGCCCGGCAGATTCGGCAGACGCTCGCCGAGCGAACTGAACCACACCACGCGATTCCGGCCCGCCCGCTTGGCCACCGCGAGCGATTGATCGGCCCGTTCGACCAACTCTTCGGGAGTTCGCGTATCGGCCTGCCGCTCGGCGACCCCAAGGCTCGCGGTCACTTGCAGCACGGCATCGTCCAGACGGATTGTTGCTTGGGAGATCGCGACACGGGTGCGTTCGGCCCACTCCGCGGCGGCGCGTTCCGTCGTGTGGGTAAGTAGTGCACAGAATTCCTCGCCCCCATAGCGGCAAAGCAGATCGCTTTTTCGGCAAAGGCCTTTCATGAGGGAACCAACCGCAACGAGGACATCATCTCCCGCGGCGTGTCCGTGCATGTCGTTCACTCTCTTGAAGAAATCCAGGTCGACCATCACGCACGAGAGCGATTGATCGTAGCGTCTTGCCCTCTCCCACTCGTCCGCGAACCGGTCGTGAAGCGTCCGCCGGTTAAGTAGTCCCGTCAGGGGGTCGTGACACGATATGTCCCGCAATTGGCGTTCCATTCTGATGATGCGGGATCCCGCTTCGATGCGAGCCAGAAGCACCGCGCGATCGACCGGTTTCGTCACGAAGTCGTCGGCGCCCGCCGCCAGCCCTTCCACCAGGTCGTCGGGCCGCGATTTGCCGGTGAGAAGAAGGAAATAGACGTACTTCGGCAGTTCTCGCAGCCGGATATCGCGGCAGAGCGTCAGCCCGTCCATCTCCGGCATGTCCCAGTCGCAGATGACGATATCGGGGGGGTCGTGGAGGATTTTTTCGCGGGCTTCCCGGCCGTCGCGGGCCTCGGTCACCTGGTGTCCGATTGAAGAGATGATCGCCGCGACGAGGCGCAGCGTGGCGCGATCGTCGTCGACCACCAGGATTTTCGGTCGTGTGGAGTCTTGCGATTCCATTTACGGATATTCCTCGTAGTGTATGGAAGCGTCGGCCGTGGACCGTTTCTAGACCGCGCCGATGATCCGGCGATCGCGTTCGGCGGCGAAGGTGCCGGATAGGGCTTTTCGCCAGCGTTCCAGCCGCTTTTCGGCGTGTTCGATCAAGTTATTCTCCATCCACTGCCGGGCCGCCTTCGGATCCGTGTAAGACTCGAGCACAATCCGGTTTCTCCCGGCATTTTCGATGATTCTCGTCAACAGTCGGACCATGCTGGGGTCGTCGTCGACGAGGAGCAGTTTGGTTACAAGGCCACGGTCATCATTCATTTTGTTTCTCCTTTGCTCTATGGCTCATGGGGGGAATTATGGTTCGTTTGCGTGTGTCTTCGTTTTGCTAGCCTGGATTCCCATACGACCGATTCGCCTAAAGATTTCGCGGTCGGCCGGG
>CAZFQG010000064.1:0-30106 GCA_964520785.1 uncultured Planctomycetaceae bacterium
TGCGCGGAAGAGGTTAGGGATGCGCAAGTGCCATTCGACTCCCGACCCCTTTAAGCGTCTTAAGCGTCTTAAGCGCCTTTAAGCGTCTTAAGCGGCAGCGCGACCGGCGGCGCGGTGAGGAGGAAGACGCGACTCCGCGGGAGGACGACACGGAAACGCCCGGTTCGCGATCGCTGTGATTGCCGCGTACACGCCTTGACACTCGCGACAAAATGGCCAAAACAGAAGTAACGGACGGACCTTGAGCCATGGCGTCAACTAAACGCAAATCCGGTTTCACTATCTCCCCCGATGGGCGGCGGCTGGCTCCTCCTCTCCCTCTTCTACGGGTGGACCGCCCTCGCCGCCACCGTCCTCGACCTCGTAGAAATTGGTCTGTCAGAGTGCATGACGGCAGAAGTCATCCACCTCAACAGTGAATCCCACGGCAACTTCATGAAGAAGGTGGGGGTTTCGCTGGAGCTGGTGGTTTGGAAGTTCCCGACGCTGCGTACCAAGTAGGGTCTATCCGCCGAGCGAAACCAGTGCGAACACCGGCGCGGAGTATCTCCGGGGTGGCCAGCGCGTCGGCCAAGGAGACGTGAAGGGACATCCGATTGCGGCGGCCCGGCGGACGGCCGGAAAGTGGGTCGCCGTCCGTGGGTGGTACGCGGAGAGGGTCTTTCGCCGGTTCTGGTGCCTCCCTACAGTATCCGCGAGATCACCCACGCCAGTCCGTCTTCGTCGTGGGTGGGTGCGACGAGGTCGGCGCACGTCTTGACGGAGTCGACCGCGTTGCCCATCGCGACGCCCAGGCCCGCGCCGGTGAGCATCGAAATATCGTTGATGTCGTCGCCGACGCAGCAGACCTCCTCTTCGCCGATGCCCCATTCCCTCACCAGATGCTGAATCGCCGACCACTTCGTTGCGCCACAGGAGGCGAACTCGCAGATGAATCCAACGTAGTGCGGACTGCGGATGACATGGGTGGCCAGGCTCTCGGGAAGGGCCTCCTTCAGGGCGCGGTCCACGACCGCCATCTCGTCGAACGTCCCCATCGTCAAGCCGGCATGGACTCCTCCCGGCGGCGACGCGTAGAAATCCTCCCGGACCTCGCCGTAGGGCGCGTTCTTGAGCAGGAACTCACGCATCTGTTCGTTGGGACCGTGCGGATCGGGGTGGAAGAAGTCGATCCCGCGTGCGTACGTATCGCAGTTGACGATGGGGTGGAACCCGTGGTCGCGGAGAATCTGGATGATCATCCCGACTTCCGCGTCGGAAAGCCGCAATTCGAGGAGCGTGTCGTGAGAGACCGGATTTTTCACCAGGGCTCCGCTGGCGGTAACGAGAGAGATCGGCAGCCCCTCGAACGGCTCGACCGCCTCCAGCGCGCGGCGGTAGCGGCGGCCCGTGGCAACGATAATCCGCATCCCCACGTCGTGTGCCGCGCGGATCGCCTCGCGGACGGCGGGGGTAACCTCATCGTTGCTGTTGAATAGCGTCCCATCGACGTCGACCGCCAAGACGCGGTATCTCGTTGCGCATTCACTCATACGCTCGCGAACCTTTCCCTGAGTCTTGTGGAGCCGCCGTGAATCTGCACGAATTCCCACGGCAGGGGTTTGCCTAAAGGATACTCCGAGTGAATCACGCGATCAATATCGATCCCCAAGTCGGCGAAGGTCTTCCACCAGAGTTCCGGCCGGGCATGTTCGCTCCACGCGTCGAAACGGGCCCCCTCGCGCCAGGCGGTCTCGATGGCCTCCGCGAACCGCCGGTCCCCGCGGCAGAAAGCGGCTTCGAGCAGGCTCGTCTCCAAATCGTGGTATTTGATCTGGATACTCCGCAATCGTTTGTTTTTGACGAGGAAACGGTGAGCCCACCGGAAATACTCGCGAGATTGCATTGCATGCCACTGAAACGGAGTATGGGGTTTCGGCACGAAATTCGAGACGTTCGCCGTTACTTCGGCGAACCGCCCGAACGTCTCCTTTCCCAACCGCGAGACGGTTTCGCTGAGCGTGACGATTCCACGGAGGTCCTCTTCGGTCTCGTCCGGAAAGCCGCACATGAAGTAGAGCTTGACCCGGCGAAACCCCTTTTCGAAGGCGTTCCGGCAACCGGCCAGAAGGTCCTCGTCCTTAATCGGCTTTCCGATCCACCGCCGCATTTCCTCCGAGGCGGCCTCCGGCGCGAGGGTCAGGCCCGAATGGCGCTGCGTTCCCAGCAGGTCCGTGAGCGTCCGCCACTGCTTGTTGACCCGAAGGCTGGGGACGGAAAGACTCACGTGGCACGCGGCGAGCCGCTCGTTCAGTCGCCGCAGGAGCGATTCGAAGTCCGGGTAATCACTTGAGGAGAGGGACAAGAGCGACAACTCGTTATGACCGGTCGCGTGGTACATCGCCTCGGCCGCGTCGACGATCGACTCGATCGACCGCCACCGGACGGGCCGCTTGATCGACGTGCTCTGGCAGAACCGGCACGCCCCGGGGCACCCCCGCATGATCTCGATCGCCATTCGATCGTGTACCGTTTCGACGAACGGGACGATCGGCTTCAGCGGGATCGGCGCCGCATCGAGGTCTTCGACCACCGACGGATGGATCTCGCCCGGAACGCCCTCGCGCAGCGGTCGCGGCGGGCCGGGACGGCCATCCACCACGGTCGGCTCGTAGAATCGGGGCACGTAAACGCGGTCCGTCTTGGAGGCGATCTCCGCCAGGGCCTCCTCGCGCGAACCGGCCGCCCCCCTCGCATCGAGCCACCAGTCGCACAGCGCCGGGAGAATTTCCTCCCCGTCTCCGGGAAGAAATACGTCGATGAACCGCGCCCACGGCTCGGGGTTCATCGCGCACGGTCCTCCGGCGATGACCAGGGGATCCGAAAGGGCCCTGTTACCGGCGTCGAGGGGAATTCCGCCCAGGTCGAGAATCGTGAGGATGTTCGTCGCGCACAATTCGTACTGCAGCGTGAAGCCCAGAACGTCGAACTCGCGAAGCGGGCTGTAGGTTTCCAGACTGAAGAGCGGATAACCGTGCTCGTGAAGCAGCCCCTCCAGATCGGTCCCCGGCGCGAAAACCCGTTCGCACGCCCAATCCGCGGGAGAATTCATCACGTGGTAAAGGACCTGCAACCCATAGTGGCTCATTCCGATTGTGTATTTGTCTGGAAACGCCAGGCAAATCCGCCCCCGGACCGTGCCGGGGTCCTTGCGGATGGAGTTCCATTCCCCGCCGATGTACTGTCCCGGCGTCTGCACTCGCGGCAATATCCGGTTGATGATGGTTTCGCGAAACGACACGGGCTGGGGGGTCCTTTCAGGATGGGGATCGATTACGTGCTCCGGGTCGTTTTCAGGCGCGGCGGAACACGGGATCACTTCCTCACGAGGCGGATGTGAAACAATCTCGGCCAGAGTTTTCCGGTCACGAACAGCCGCTTCCCCTCCGGATCGTAGGCGATGCCGTTGAGGACCGCGTCCGGGTTGAACCGGGTCGAGGCGGGGCGCAACCCGGACAGGTCGATCCACGCCGAGACTTCTCCGGTTTCGGCGGAGATGATCGCGATGTAGTTCGTCTGGTAAACATTCGCGAATATCCGGCCGTCGATGTATTCCAGTTCGTTCAGTTGGTCCACGCGACGCCGGCCGTCGCGAACGTTCAGCGTCTTGACGACCTCGAAGGTCTCCGGGCTGAGAAACCGCAAGGTGCTGGACCCGTCGCTCATGATCAGATGGGTCCCATCGGTGGTCAGCCCCCACCCTTCTCCTTCCAAGCGGAATTTGCCCCGACACTCGAGCGTCTTCAAATCGAAGACGAGTCCGACCCGATTCTTCCAAGTCAACTGGTACAGTTGGTCGCCGAGGATCGCGATCCCCTCGCCAAATATCTCGTCCGCGAGACGGACCTCTTGGAGGACCTTGCCGGTCTTCAGTTCGACCTTGCGTAGAGAAGATTTTCCGAAGAGCCCCGTTCCCTCGTAGAGGACCCCGTCGTGGTAGACCAACCCCTGACAAAAGGCGTCCGTGCGGTGCGGAAATGCCTCGACGACCCGATACGACCAAACCGGCGCCTCCGCCATTCCCGACTCCGCGCACCCCCAAAAGACGGATATGCCGAAAAACACGAACCCCACGACCGCGCCCAGCCGCGAGCCCATCGTGCTCTCACTCATTTCCCATGACCAACTCACCGGTCACTTATGCCTTTTTCCTTATGCCTATTGCCTATCCTATTGCCTGTACCGTCACTCCAACCCCAGTACGTCCGCCATCGAATACAGTCCCGCCGGCCGCCCGGCCAAATAGCGGGCCGCCGCGAACGCGCCGCAGGCGTAGCAATCGCGGTTGCTGGCGCGGACGGTCAGTTCGACCGTTTCCCCGAGCATCCCGAAGACGATCGTGTGTTGTCCCGCGTCGTCTCCAACACGGATCGCGTGATAGCCGATCTCGTCGTGTGGGCGCGCCCCGCAACGCCCCTCTCGGCCGTGTCGGTGCTGGGCCTGGCCCATTTCGGCGGCGATGATTTCGCCGAACTTGAGGGCGGTTCCACTGGGAGAATCCTCCTTGAACCGGTGGTGCCGTTCGAGAATCTCGACGTCGGCGTCCTGATCGACGAGCGCCTTGGCCGCCATCTGGGCGAGTTTCATCGTCAGGTTCACCGCCAGGCTCATGTTTGGCGCCCAAAGCAGGGGTATCTTCTTTGCCGCTTCGCCGACCATCGCCACCTGCTCGGCACTTAACCCAGTCGTCGCCAGGACCAGCGGCAACTCGTTCGCCAGGCACGTCTTCACGGCCGCTTCGGCTCCGGAAGGGAGGGAGAAGTCGATCATGACGTCCGCGTCGACCTCTAGCCCAACGGTTATCGGCAGGTCGATATCTCCCACTCCGGCGAGCGTACCGGCGTCCTCCCCCAGGTGGGCGCAGCCCTCCCACTCGACCGCCGCGACGATCTTCAATTCCGGATCGGCCGTCCCCAACGCCACCAGCCGCCTTCCCATCCGCCCGGCTGCGCCGTTAATGGCCAGTCGAAGTTGACTCATATAGGTTTCTCAGTATTCGTAGGAATTCTGCTTGACGAACCCGTGTGCCATCACCCCCGGTTTGGTGCCAGAAAGGGCCTCATCCCCAACTGGTATCATCCTACGGCTCCTGAGCCAATCCGTCAATGGCAGGGGTAGGCCGCCTAACAGGTTGCCGCTAACATACCCCTCGAGTCTTGGTTCCACTTCCACGGTCGGCGGCCGAGCGGGTTTCCAGGGCGCTGATGGCGCGGCGGAGGTCCTCCAGGAGCATTTCGCACATATCGAAACTGAATCCTTCGCGGACGACCACCCGCACAACGGCGATGTTTTCCGCGTTGGGGGCCATTGTGTACGCCGGGACGATCCACCCCCTTTCGCGGAGCCGGCTCGACAAGTCGAACACGGTGAATGAGCCCGTTTCCTTCAGTGCGAACGCCACGACCGGGAGGTGCCCCGGTTGACTAAGCAACATGAATCGGTCCATCGCCAAGAGAGAATCCGCCAGGTGCTTTGCCGTCGCCTGCAAGTTTGCCATGATCCGCGCGTACCCCTCGAAGCCCAGGCTCAGAAAGTTGTAGTACTGCGCAATGATCTGACCGGCCCCTTTGGAAAAACTCAAGTTGAAGGTCGGTTGGTCTCCCCCCAGGTAGTTTACATGGAAGACCAGTTCCTCCGGCAGATCCGCCTGGTCGCGCCAAATCACCCACCCGACGCCCGGATAGACCAGCCCGTACTTATAACCGGAAACGTTGATCGACTTGACCCAGGGGAGCCGGAAATCCCACCGCGGCGCCGGCGAGCAGAACGGGGCGACGAAGCCCCCGCTGGCGGCGTCGACGTGGAGAGGGACGTTCCAGCCGGTTCTCGCGTTGAGCGCCTCGAGCGCGTCGTTAAGCGGTTCGATCGGCTCGTACTCGCCGGTGTAGGTGCTCCCCAGGATTCCGACGACGCCGATGGTGTTCTCGTCGACCAGTTCCATCGCCTCGTCGACGCCGATGACGAAGCGGTCTTGCGTCAGGGGGACGTACCGAGGCTCCACCTCGAAATACCTCGCGAACTTCTCCCAGCAGACCTGGACGTTGTGCCCCATCACGAGGTTCGGTGCGTCGGCCGGCCTATCCTCCGCGCGCCGCCGCTTCCGCCAGTTCCACTTCAGCGTCAGCCCGGCCAGGTGAATCGCCTCGGACGAGCCGACCGTTCCGGTGCCGATCGCTCGCTCGTCCTCCGGCGCGTGGTACAGATGGGCCAGCATGTTGACGCACCGCGTCTGCAATTCGGTGGTCTGGGGATACTCGTCCTGGTCGATTTAGTTCTTGTCGAGCGTCCGACAGATCAGTTTCGTCGCCTCCGGCTCCATCCAGGTGGTGACGAAAGATGCCAGATTGAGGGCCGGATTCCCGTCCAGGTTCAGCTCATCGTGGATGATCTGATAGGCCGCGCTGCCCGGCATGGAGTATTCCGGAAACTCATATTTCGGCACCGGATCGGCAAAATACCGCGAGCCGTACGTCGGCGTGTGATGCCGGCGTCCTCCGGCCTTTTCCGCGCTCACTCTCTTAGACAACATCTCTAAGTCCCTCCATTTCCCTAATTTGCCATCGACCGACCTCCGACCACCACCCACCAGCCACCCCGCTCCCTAAACCCTAAACCCGTCTCGAACCTCCAAACCCTGTCGGCGAGCGTCTTTTTCCGCAAACGGCTTAAAGCATTTTGGTTGTCCGGACGATAACGTCTTTGTGGATTTTACCGATTAGGTAAGAACAACGCATTTGGTTGCTCCCAAGCCGGCTACGGATACGCCGTTGCGGGGGGTTCCTAGGCTGGAACCATCCCCTTGCTTCCGGTTCAGAGCGTGATGGAGGTCTCGGATGAGATTGTGGAAGGAATTTGCCAGTCCGGTTTATTGTCTGCTCCTTGGCGTCGCGATGCTTGGCGTACTGGGACTCACAGGGTGCCAAAGCTGCCCGAATGGGCAAACGCTGCCCAGTCCCTGGTACATGACCGACGACATCCAGTACTTCCCGCCCGGTTTGGAGCAACCGCTGCCCAACGAAACGGCTCACATGAAGGCGCAGGCCGCCGAAGCGGCGCTGCGTTAGAGTCGGTACGGTTTTCGAACCGTCTCGCGCAAAAGCCGCGAGAAGACCGCCGGTCGATCCGAAAATACCCCTTTGGAGGGTATAAGTGTAAGGTGCCGGACAGGTTTTTTGGATTCTCATCGCGGTCACACAAAGGCTGACATGCTCGTCCGACCCATGCGCCGACGGTACACGTCGAATCGTCGACACGGGGGTGCTAAACGTCGGTCGCGGAAGCCGTGGGGGCCCGGCTTGAGTGGGCGCCTTGCTTTCGTCAGCGGAGTGTGACCAACTGGGGGGACGGTGCCTTGGTCGCCGACGTTTGGGTTCCGCGTTGTTCAAAACGGTGCGCAGCCTTCGAACGTCGGCGGCCGAGGATTTCTTGACGGCCCGCTTCCTCTGAAGAGACGCCGCCGTCACTGGTTCTCAACGGGGCCGCGACGGCGGGGACTTCCAAGAACTCATCAAACGCCGAGAGGACGGGGTGAATTCGGGAGCAAGAGAAATGGGACAATACGACCTGGCCCCTCAGGCCCAGCAATGGCTTAACACCGTTCTTATATGGATCGGATTCGGTACCGTAGCCGGGGTGTTGGCGAAGCTGATCGTCCCGGGAAGCCGTCCCAAGGGAGCTATCCCGACGATCCTCGTCGGCCTTGTCGGCAGCGTGATCGGCCTTCAAACTCTTTCTCTTCTCGCTAGGCACGTCTGGCACTCCGAGGTTCCCAATCCAATCAGCCCACTCGGCCTGCTCGCCGCGGTGATCGCGTCGTTCTTCATCGTATTAGGTTGCCGCTCCGGTGGGGTTCTGTCGGAGCTCTGGGAACTCCGCAAAATGCAAAAAGCACAAAAAGGTGATGCTTCGTCGTAGCCCTCCATGGTTGTACAGTCGGATTTAGCGAGCCGGACGCTTGTTCGCTTCAGCCGCGTTTTAGGTTGTCAATTTCGTTGATTCTATGTTGCGGTTGAGGAAGACTGTGATGATCGGTTCAACGCGACCCTGGTACGGACCATAGCGCCATGGCATTTCCCAATAGGATCATCATTAAGGGTTTCACGTCCATACGAGCGGCGACCCTCGACTTGCGCGCTCTAATGTCTGATCGGTTCAAACGGTGCGGGTAAGAGCAATCTCGTCTCCTTACTTCTCGCTGACTTTCTCCGGCCAATCCCGGAAAACAAAGGCATGCAGGCGGGCTAGCAATTCGGGAAGCCGTTTGCACAGACGGGAGTCGGAAACGAACGGCTTGGCGGGAACCGCGGAAAAGTTTCGTCCTTTGCCGTCATGCCCGGCCGGTTTGTGCATCGCCGCTTGGAACGGTGCGGGGATGGCGACCCGCTGCCATTTTCGGGTGAAGCGGAATTCGCCCGTCGCGGCGTCGTACTCCAGCGTCCGCAAGACGATCCGATCTTGAAAGACCTTGGCCAGTTTCATTCCCGGCGGATCCGTCCGCCCCAGAGCGGGGCAGATCAGGAAGCGCCTGCCGTTCTTCTCGACCTCCATGTCGACGTGCAAATGACCGTGCAGGCAGGCGATGACCTGAGGCGCGTCGTCGAGAATTTTCAAGACGCGGTCGGCGTCCAGGAAGGTGGGAGGGTAGATCGGTTCGTGCATCAGGAGGAGGCCCGGTTTGTCCTTATTGTTCGCGAGGTCCTCGCGAAGCCAATCGAGCGTGGCGTCCTCGAAGACGGTGAGCCCCTCGAGTCGCATCCCCTTGCAGCCGCGGTCGATGGACAGAAACGCGAAGTGCATTCCGCCGTAGTCGAATGAGTACTGCTTGGGGCGGAAGACCTCGTCGAACACCCAGGGCCAATTATCGCCGGGGATCACGTAGAAAGGCCGGTCGAGATGCTCCTCCAGGAGAGTCTTCATGAATCGCTGCCGCGCCGCGGCGGTCGACTCGCCGTCAAGACGGAATCCGTCCTCGCCCGCAAACGCGCAGTTGTCTCCAGTGACGACGACGAAGTCGGGTGCCAACTCAGTGTCGATGTAATCCAGCGCCGCGGCGATGAACTCCCGGTTCTTGCGGTTGAGATGGAAGTCGCTCACCCAAGCGAAGCCGAAGAGCGGCTCCTCCGCCTCCCCCGACCATTCCGGAGGTTGGTCGTATTCCCTTGGAGAGAAGAGGGAGGCGAGCCGGCGCGTTTGCAGCGCAAGGGTCTCTTCGGCGACCGCCTTCGCCAGCACGCAGACCAATACGGCTCCCAGAAGGACGACAGTATACCAAATCACGCGGTACTTTCGAAGCAGGCACATCATTCCAAGTCCAAGTCCACCAGCCCCGCCCCACTCACTTCTTCCCGTTGCCGCTTGTCGTCAGCAGGCGGAAATTCCCTTCTCCCAACAATTCGTCGACACGCAAGCGAAGCTCAGGAACGACTTCAACTCTGGGTTTCGCGCACCGGCAGGGGACGCGACGGCCGTCGGCCAGGCATAATAACAATTGTAATTCGCAGTTGCCGGGATATCCACGCAGAATCTCGTAGAGCCGCTGCAGGCCGTCTTCTCCCAGGCGGTCTTCGTAGACCCTCAGGAGTATCCCCCGCGTATAGCGGCCGGCCAACTCGCTCAGGGGGATCAACTCGTCGACGATCACGTTGCTGATCGCGTCCTCGCCGTCGCCGCGGCGGTCGATCCGGCCTCGGACAACGAGAATCGCGTCGGCCTGGACCAGTTCTCCGTATTGGGCGAATTGTTCCGGCCAGATGATGCAGCGGATCATATTCTCCATGTCCTCGAGATCGAACATGGCGTAGCGGGACGGTTTTCCCGGCTTGGGGTTCTTCGTGTTGGAGAACTTGATCGCCGAAAGCATCCCGCCGACCATGACTTCGGTCTTGTCCGGGAGGGACGCCGCGGCGGTCGTCGTGTGCGAACAATACGCGGTCAACTCATCCTCGAACTCGGCCAAGGGATGACTCGTCAGGTAGAAGCCGAGCACCTCCTTTTCCTTCGCCAGCTTGTCCTTCTCCCCCCATTCGGGAACGTCCGGCAGCGGGATGGGCTGCATCTGGTCCTCTTCTTCAAGTTCAGCGAAGAGGCTCAGTTGCCCGCTCCGCCGGTCGGCCGCGGCGGAGGCGCCGCTTTTCATCGCCTTCTCGACCGACTGCATGAGCTGGTTGCGGTTGGCGCCGAACGAATCGAATGCCCCCGCCTTGACGAGCGTTTCGATCGTGGCCCGATTCACCACGCCGGCATCGAACCGTTCGCAGAAATCGAAGAGGTTCTTGAATCGGCCCCCTCGCGCGCGCTCCGCCGCGATCGCCTCGGCCGCGCCGCCCCCGCACGACTTGATCGCGGAGAGGCCGAAATAGATTTTTCCCTCGCGAACGACGAAGTCGGCGTCAGAGCGGTTGACGTCCGGCGGAACGACGTCGATCTTCATCCGCTTGCAGTCCTCCAAGTGCTCGACGAGCCGATCCTTCGTCTTAAAATTCCGGTTGGGGATATCGCTGGAAAGAAGCGACGCCATGAACTCGACCGGATAGTGGGCCTTGAGGTAAGCGGTCATGTACGCGATCAAGGCGTAGGCCGTCGAATGGCTCTTGTTGAAGCCGTACCCGGCGAATTTCTCGATCAGCGCGAACAGCTCCTCCCCCTGCTTTTTCGTCATCCCGTTGTTCTGAACACCTTCGAGGAACTGCTCCAGGTATTTCGCGATCATCGGAAGCTTCTTCTTGCTGATCGCCTTGATGCATTTGTACGAGTCGGCCAGTTCGATGCCGCCGAGGCGGTTGAGGATGCGCATGATCTGCTCCTGGTAGACCATCACGCCGTGGGTCTCCTCCAGGACGTCCTTCATGATCGGATGGAGATAAGCCGCCTCCTGTTCCCCGTGCTTGACGCGAATGTAATCGTCCACCATGCCCCCTTCCAGCGGTCCGGGGCGGTAGAGGGCCAGCGTCGCGATGATGTCCCGGAAGTTGTCCGGCTTCATCTTCTTGAGCAATTCCCGGATTCCGCCGCTCTCCAACTGGAAAACCCCCTTGGTCTCCCCACGGCACAATAGGGCATAGGTCTCTGGGTCGTCCAGAGGGAATTTATAAGGATCGATCCGCACGCCGTTCGACTGCTCGATGAACTGGACCGACTTCGACAGCATCGTCAGGTTCCGCAGACCCAGAAAGTCCATCTTCAGCAGGCCGACCGCCTCGACATCGGGATATTCCCACTGCGTGACGATCTCCGTCTTTCCGCTGACGGTTTGGAGCGGGACGTGCTCGTGCAGGGGGCGGTTAGAGATGACGACCGCGCAAGCGTGCGTGCCCACGTTCCGCGCCAGCCCCTCGATCTGCCGGGCCAGGTCGACCAGCTCGCGGACCTCGGCGTCTTCGTCATAGAATTTCTTCAGCTCCTCGCTCTTTTCCAGCGCCTTGGGGAGCGTGATCTTCAGTTCGTCCGGAACCTTCGCGGCGATCTTGTCGACCTTCGACAGAGGCAACCCCAGCGCGCGGCCCGTATCGCGGACCGAAGCTTTGGCGGCGAGCGTTCCGAACGTGCCGATCTGCGCGACGTTCTCCACGCCGTACTTGTCCTTCACGTACTGGATGACCTCGCCGCGGCGTTCCTTCTCGAAGTCGATATCGATATCGGGCGCCTCCAGCCGGTTTTCGTCGAGAAACCGCTCGAACAGGAGGTCGTATTCCAGAGGGCAGACGTGGCTCAAGTAAAGCGAGTAACAAACCAGCGACCCGACGCCGGAACCCCGCGCCGTCGCCTCGATCCCTCGTTCGCGCGCAAAGCGGACGAAATCCCACACGATGAGGAAGTAGTTGGGAAATCCCTGCTTGACGATGACGCTCAACTCGCGTTCGAGCCGGTCCGTCACCTCTTGCGAGAGCCGGCCCTCCTGCATGCGGTCCGGCCGGTCCGCGTAGCGCTCCATCAGTCCCTGAACGCACAATTCGCGTAGATACTCCTCCGAGGTCTTTTCCTCCGGCGGCGCGTATACCGGAAAATGCCGCCGCCCGAACTCCAGCTCCAAATCGGTCCGGTCCGCGATCTGTTGACTCCTCGCCACGGCATCCGGAAAGTCCGGAAACGTCGAGTACATCTCCGCCGGGCTCCGCAGGTAGAACTCGTTCGTCTCCATCCGCATCCGGTTGACGTCCGTACGGAACTTGCCCGTGTTGATGCAAATCAGAATGTCCTGTGCTTCGTGCTCCTCGCGGAGGACGTAGTGGACGTCGCTGGTGGCGACCATCGGGACGTCGAGCCGCCCGGCCACCTCGATGGCGCCGTCGTTGACCGTCTTCTGCATCTCCAAGCCGTTGTCCTGGAGTTCGATGAAGTAGCGGTCGCCGAAGACGTCCCGGTACCACCGGACGACGTCAACGCCGGTTTCGACGTCCGGTTGGACGTCCGGCCCCCCTCGGGTCCCGCGGAGGAGGGTGCGGCTCAATTCGCTCGACGCGCAACCGCTTAAACAAATGAGCCCCTCGTTGCACTCGGCGAGGATTTCCTTGTCGATCCGCGGCCGGTAGTAGAACCCGTCCAGATAGGCGGTCGAGGCGAGCCGGAGGAGATTCTGGTAGCCGGTCGCGTTTTGTGCCAGAAGCGTCAGGTGAAAGGCCGCTTCCTTCATGCTCGCGGCCTCCTTCTCGGTCCGTTTGCCGGGCGCGACGTAGGCTTCGTACCCGATGATCGGCTTGATATCCGCCTTCCGGCAGCACTTGAAGAACTGGATCGCGCCGTGGAGATTTCCGTGATCGGTGATGGAGAGCGCATTCATGCCAAGCTCTTTTGCGCGGTTCACCAGCCTTTCGATTTGCCCGGCCCCGTCCAGAAGACTGTAATGCGTGTGACAATGGAGATGTACAAACGGTCGCGTATCCATACTAATACCGGCTGACTTCGTGGGAAGAGAATCGTAGAAACCGCCCGGGGGAGCCGAATCGTGCGTCCGGGAGGGACAAAGCACGGCCCATTTTATGCCGTAGCCGACTTTGAGAAAACCGTCCCCGGGGAGTATACTGGCGGTCGCGACGAATTCGTTGTACGCGTCCCCTGCGACAAGTAGGCCCCAAAGGGGAGTCACCAAAACCCCCTACCCCCCTAATCTATGTCCCGAGAACCCATCCTCAAGCAACCGAGCCTTCCTGCCGCGTCTCCCGAAGACGACCGCGAATTGCGCCCCCAACGAATGAGTGATATGGTGGGCCAACGCGAGGTATATGCGCGGCTGGAGATCGCCGTGGACGCCGCGCGCAAACGGAAAGAGCCGCTCGGACATATTCTGTTCGACGGCCCCCCAGGACTGGGTAAGACTACTTTCGCGATCTGCATTCCCCACGAACTGGGGACGAGCATTCAAATCGCCAACGGCGCGACGCTGAAAGCTCCGAAAGACATTATTCCTTATCTGACGAACGTGGAAGAGGGGAGCGTTCTCTTTGTTGATGAGATTCACCGGATGCAAAAGACGGTGGAGGAGTTCCTCTATCCGGCGATGGAGGATTTCCGGATCGATCTGACGCTTGGCGACGGCGTCAACGCGCGGACGATCAACATGCAGCTTAAGCCGTTTACCCTCATCGGCGCTACGACACGAACCGGGCTCCTTTCCGCCCCCCTAAGGGACCGGTTCCAGATGCGAGAGCACCTCGACTTTTACACGGTGAGCGAGCTGACGGAAATCGTCCGGCGGAACGCGCGGAAGCTCCGCGTCGATTTGGACGAAGACGCGGCGGAGGAAATCGCCTCGCGGAGCCGGGGAACGCCGCGGATCGCGAACAACCGTCTCCGCTGGGTCCGCGACTACGCGACCAGCAAGGCCGGCGGCCGCGCCGGCCTTGGAGTCGTTATCGACGCCTTGGAGATGCAGGGGATCGACACGTTGGGCCTCGACTTGCAGGATCGGAAGTACTTGGAGACGATTGTCCGCGTCTTTTGCGGCGGCCCGGTCGGGGTTGAGGCGGTCGGCCATACGATCAACGTCCCGCCGGATACCCTCATCGACGAAGTCGAGCCGTTCCTGCTGCGAAGTGAACTCATCATCCGAACTCCTCGCGGCCGCCGCGTCACCCCCAAAGGCTACGACCACCTGGGCGTCATCCCCACCGAAGGCGACGGGCTGCACGGGCGGCTGTTTTAGGGTCTTCCAGCACAAGACGGGAATGCGATGCTCACCAAGTTCTTCGTTGACAACTACAAATCGTTGGTGAATACGACGATTCCAAAGAGAGACGTCCACCTCGCAATCGTTCCGGCGGATGCCGGACGCTCTCAACGGTAGTCTTCCTTCTTCAGTCCCAGGCGTTTCATTTTGTCGTAGAGCGACCTCTCCCGGATTCCTGCGCGTCTCGCCGTTTGCCCGATCCGGCCGCGGGTTGCCTTGAGCAAACCGTCCAGATAGGCCCTCTCGAATTCGAGAAGGAGTTTCTCGCGCGATTCGGCCAGGGGGAGCGATAACCATTCCCGGGGAATATGCAGTGATTCATCGATCGATTCCGGGGAGGGGAGCGCGAACGAACCGGGGAGCACTTTTCGGATAGCCGTCGGCAGATCGGCCGGCGTGATTTCATTACCAGGGGCCAGAAGCATGGCCCGTTCGATGACGTTCATCAGTTCGCGGATATTTCCCGGCCAGTCGTAGCGGCCGAGGGCGTCCATGGCGGCGTCGGAGATTTCCTCGGCACCGGCATGGAATTCTGCGCGAAAATGTTCCACGAACCTTCGCGCCAATGCCGGAATATCCTCGCGGCGTTCCGAAAGGGGCGGGATCGTCAGAGAGACGACGCTCAAGCGGTAGTACAAATCGCGGCGGAAAACACCCGCCTCCGACTCCGCCGCGAGATCGCGGTTCGTCGCCGCCATCACTCTGACATCGATCGGAACCGAAGTCTCCGCCCCCACCCTGCGGACCTCGCGGGTTTGCAGAACGTTCAGGAGTTTGACCTGCAGGTGTTTCGGCATTTCGCCGATTTCGTCGAGGAAGATCGTTCCATTGTGGGCTAACTCGAACCACCCCCGGCGCGCGCGGCTCGCTCCCGTGAAGGCGCCCTCCTCGTGCCCGAAGAGTTCGCTTTCCAGGAGGGATTCCGCGAGTGCCCCGCAGTGGACCGAAATAAACGGTCCTTCCCCTCGCGGACTCTCCGCGTGAATCGCCCTGGCGAGCCGTTCCTTGCCGACCCCCGTCTCCCCCATGATCAAGAGCGTCGCGTCGCTGGCCACCACTCTTCGAACGACATGCATGAAGGTTTGCATGGCCGGACTGGCGGAAACGAAGTCGCGGAGGAGGGGCATCTTCTGCGTATCGGCGGGGACGAACCGTTCGTCCAAGGCTTGAAGCCGCCGCCGCAGGATGACCTCCAGGGCATCCCGGAGCACGGCATCGTCAAGTGTCGTGGGCAAGACCGCCAAGCAACCGGTCGCCACGAGCATTGCTCGAAGCTCCGCGTTCTCTTCGTCCGTCAACACGACCACTCCAGGAGCGTCCGGCAAGGTCTGAAGCGAGGCGACAATTTCGGAAGTTGAGCCTCCGTTTACCTCATGACTCACGAAGACGAGGTCAAAACTCTCTCGGGAAACCATTTCCCTGAGTCCTCGAGACCCCTCAACCATCTCGACAAGGGCATCCCTTCCCGCGAGTATCACTTCAAACCGGCGCGCCAGCTTGAAATCGTGAACCGCCAATAGCACGCGTGCCAACATCAGAGTTTTCACCTCCTTTTTCTTCTTGCTTCACCTCTATGAAAAGCCCTTTTCGGATTCTAGAGCTCCGGTTCTTGGAAGTCAACAGAATTCCCCTGCAATCCGGAAAGCACTGTAAGTCTCATCCTTGGAATTGGTTACGGCGAAAAGCGTGGTGCCAACGGGAGAATTGGCACTGACTTTGCGTTGTAGTGACACCCTCCGTTTGTATGCCGTCATCGGAGCTTTTGAATCCGATTCCTTTCTAATTGTCGCCTAACTGTTCGGAGTTTCCGGCATGAACACCCTCCCCTGGCTACTTGAACGTGGCAACGGCCCGCTGTTGGCCACCGCCATCCACGCCGGGCATGAAGTCCGTGACGAGCTGTTTTCGCTCTTCGCCATTTCCGAGGCCGAGCGGCTTCGGGAAGAGGATCCCGGGACCGGCGATTGGACCGAAATCGCTCCCAACCGGCTTGTTGGATTGCGGTCGCGGTTCGAAGTCGACCTGAACCGGCGGCGCGACAAGGCGGTCTATCGCACGGAGGCGGACGCTTGGAGCCTTCGCGTCTGGGAAGCCCCCCCCAACGACGATATCATCCAGAAGTCGCTTGCCGTGTACGATGCGTTCTATGAAGAGGTTCGCTCGCTCTTGACGCGGATGGTGGCGCGCCATGGACGGGTCGTCGTCCTCGACCTGCACAGCTACAACTACCGGCGCGACGGCGCGAAGGCTTCTCCGGCGGACGCGCGGCACAACCCGGACATCAACCTCGGAACCGGGACGATGGTCCGGTCCCGGTGGGCACCGCTGGTCGACCGCTTCATCGTCGATTTGCGCAGCGCCGATTTTCCAGGGCACCCGCTGGACGTCCGCGAGAACGTGAAGTTTCGCGGCGGGTTTTTTCCCCAGTGGATTCACGAGACCTTCCCGGAGACGGTATGCGTTCTCTCGGTCGAGGTGAAGAAGTTCTACATGGACGAGTGGACCGGGACGTTGTATCCCGAAATGGGCACGGCCGTTCACCGGGCGCTCAAATCGACGATCTGGGGGATATACGAGGAATTGACCCGGTGGCGGGAAGAAAGAACAATCGGTCCGTCGGCCGTGGAAACGGCGTAGTCCGGGCGTTCCTGGCCGAGGGTGAAGTTGACTTCGCGGACGGATTGTAGTACCTATTCGACGGCGGCGGACGGCGCGAGTGGATCTTTCATGTAAAGCGTATGCACCAGTTGATCACCATATCGAACGAGCCGGTCTTCGAAGAAATCCTTCGGAATCTGCGTGATGGAGGACGGATTCGAAGACCCCTTCCCGGCGGCGGCCGCCTCTTCATCGACCGTCCGCTTCCCTTTTTATGTGTTTACCGAATGAGGGCGGATGAACCGGATGACGCGGCCCAACGGCTGATTTCCACCGGAGCATCCTACCTGATCGCCCCGCACGAACGGCGTCGCCGCGGTCCCGCCGGCGAGTTTCTCCGTCAGGCGGCCGCGGAATTGGCCGGCCGGTTCGACGGGGCGTTGGTATTGGAGTTCCGCGAGGCGAAGCGTCCCGAATCGTCCGGCGATTCGGCGGTGTTCTCGGCTCCGGTCTTTCACGTGCATGCCTTTTCCCGGCAGCAACCGAGCGAGACGGTCGCCGCGTTGCGCAAGGGGCTGGCGAGGATCCGCGCCCAGCGCGAAGCGGTCACGGTAACCGAAGGAGTGGGCTCGCTCGACGCCTTTCCGAAGGCGGAACTCGCCTTCACCGCGGCCGAGTGCAAACAACTGCGGGTGTATTACCTGGTTCTTGAGATCACGCCGACGTACCGCGACGCGCAAACAGGCGGTAGTTACCCGACCGTCGTTCGCGCCTTGCGTCGTGGAATTCAAAAAGCGGTCAACCAGGCGTTTTTCACCTTCGCGAAGACCTACACGAACGTCCACCCGAAATACTATTACGCGCTCGGCCGCCGTTCGTTCGTGAAGGCGGTTTGGGAGGTGGACCGGCGACTGGCGGAAATCGAGGCGTCGTTCGACCTGATCGTCCAGTCCTCTCCGATCAATGCCGAGGCGGCCTGGGCGGAGTTCCGAAGGTCGGGCTTCGAAAAAGCTCCGCGGTTCTTGTACCGCCCGCTTCCCGTCGATCCGTCCGAGCTGAAACGCCGGCTATTCTCGGTACCGCTTGAGAATATCGAGGACGCCTCCATCGCGTATTTGCTGTTGGAAAAGCAGACGGATATTGACCGGCGCGTGACGATGCTTTCGGATATCGGAACTCGGCGGTTTCTTTTCGGGAGCTGCGCGCTCTTTGGGACGGTCCACGCCGCCGATCTGGCTCTGGCTCGCGAGCTTCTCGGACGGCTTCCGCCGCGGATTCGCAAGCACAAGAACGAGCAAACGTTCACGGCACAGGAGTTGGCCGCGCTGGCGGAGCGCGAAATCGAGGAGTATCGCGCCATCGACCCCACCCTGAAATCGGGTGCCTCCGTCCGCGACGACATCCACACCGGCATGATCGTCTCCAAGGGAGAATTGTACATCGGCCGGAAGATGACCGCCACCGCCACGAGGGCGAGGTCCCTTCTGGCCCACGAGATCGGCGTCCATGTCCTTACCTACCACAACGGAACGAAACAACCCTTCCGCCAGTTGGCCTTGGGACTGGCCGGCTACAACTCCTTTCAAGAGGGGCTCGCCGTAATCGCGGAGTATTTCGCCGACGGTTTGACTTCCACGCGTCTGCGACTTCTCGCCGGCCGGGTCGTCGCCGTCGCCTCGATGCTCGACGGCGCCGAGTTCGTCGAGGTCTTTCGTCGGTTGACCTCCGAACTCGGCTTCACGCGTCAGACCGCGTTCACCATGACGACGCGGGTTTTCCGAGCCGGCGGTCTCACGAAGGACGCTTTATACTTGCACGGGGTAATGGAAGTCCTCGAGTACCTTCGGAAGGGGGGGGATATGCCGTCGCTGTGGATCGGAAAGCTCGCCGCCGGAGATATGTTCCTGATGAACGAATTGCGCCTGCGCGGCGTATTAAAACCCCCCGCGCTGACGCCCCGTTTCCTGCGGAACGACGGATTTCAGCAAAAATATGAATCGCTGATGCGTTGCCGGAGTCCGCGCGATCTGCTCGCTCGCCGTTAGTTGAATGCGAAGTGTTCGGATGTTTACCCAACAAGCGATCTTTAACATAGGGAAAAAGGTCCTCCCATGCGTATCGGATTCGTCGTGAATAATCTGGCCACGGAAAAGGAAGGATACACGACCACGCGGCTGGCCATGGCGGCCGTCAACCGCGGCCACGAAGCGTGGATGATCGGGGTCGGGGAATTCGCGCTGGATCCCGACGACTACGTCCGCGCCAGGGCGGTGGCGCCGCCGAAGACGAAGTACAAGTCGAACAAGAGCTTTCTGGCGGACCTCCGCGGTCCGAGGGCCAGAGAGCAGCGGATCACCGTCGACAATCTCGACGTTCTGATGTTGCGAAACGACCCGGCCGAAGACCAGGGAAAGCGCGCCTGGGCCCAACTCGCCGGAATCAATTTCGGCCGCGCCGCCATGCGACGAGGGGTGATCGTACTGAACGACCCCAATTCGCTGGCTCAAGCGATCGATAAGATGTATTTTCAGCTCTTTCCCGAGGAAGTGCGGCCGGATACGCTCATTACTCGAGACACCAAGGAGATTCGATCCTTCGCGGCGGAACACGGCGGCGACATCGTCATCAAACCACTCCAGGGTTCCGGCGGCCAAGGCGTCTTCCGGGTGAAGAAGGACGACTTGGGCAATATCAACCAGATGATCGAGTCGATCAGCCGCGACGGCTACGTCATCGCCCAGGAATACCTCGCCGAGGCTGCCGAAGGCGATACCCGGCTGTTCATGGTCAACGGAGAGCCGTTTCGGTACAAGGGAAAAGTGGCCGCGTTCCGCCGTCTGCGGAGTGGGGACGACATCCGCTCGAACATTCACGCCGGCGGGTCCAAGGCCAAAGCCGAACTTGACAGCCGTGCATTTCGCATCGCCGAAATCGTCCGTCCGAAACTCGTCGCCGACGGGATGTTCATGGTCGGGTTGGATATCGTTGGTGACAAATTGATGGAAATCAACGTCTTCAGCCCCGGCGGCCTGGGAAGTGCCCAGCAGTTCGAAGGCGTCAATTTCGCCATTGGTGCCATTCAAGCCCTCGAACGGAAGGTCCAATATATGGGTTTCTACCAACGAAACTTCAATAATGTAGATATGGCGACTCTCTAATAGTTCCTCTTGTGGGTTCTTTTATACATAATTGGCGGGGTTGTCTGTTCGGTTTCTCATGCGATAACGGATTTCAGGGGGAACCCCGGGCCGGCATCCGTTGTCTTCGAAAGGAACATGACCTGAAACGCATTGAGCCCCCCATAACGAGGAGATATATAATTAGCAGTATGGCAGAAAAAATCAGTTCTTGGATCGAGAGCGCGCCCAGCGAGGGTGACAACTCGGGTTTCTTGACTGCCCCGGGTCTGCCGGGCGACTTGCGCCGGGTGCTCGGTGAGGCTCCAAGCATCACGGTCCCCCAAACCCGCCGCGAGCTATTTCATCTGGCGACCCAAGGGGAGGATGAGTTCGAGGTGGCGTACGACATTCCCTCCGAGGGGCGCGTCGTCGACGTCCACGTCGCGCGATGCACGAACGGCCTGGCGATCAACTACAGCGATCCTTACATGCGTCGGCGGGATCCGGAGTGCATGGTCATCGGCGACGAGTTGCCGACGGACAAGCCGCGGTACAAGGACCGTTTTGGACAGGAATTCGAGGAAACGAGGCGGCAGACCTTTGATTGGCTCGCGAAGCAGCCCTTGCTGGTTTTGCCCATGCGAATCGGGGCGGCGGGGCACTCCGCCTACGAGGCGGTGATGGTCGCGCCGGAGAACGCGGCCTTTTTCGTGGGCGGGATGGCCGATTTGCAGACGATGCTCCCGCCGGACGAGGTGGGAAAGGATTTCAAGCCGCGGTGCGTGGTCTATGTCGCGCCTCCCTTTCGCCGAACCCACTTCGATAAGCGGCAGGTCGTCGTCCACAATCGCCGCAACGGCTTGCACGAAGTCTTCTCGTACAACCTTTACCCCGGCCCCAGCGCCAAGAAAGGAATCTACGGCGTACTCCTTTCCATCGGTGAAGAGGAGAATTGGCTGACACTGCATGGATCGACGGTGCGGCTGGTGACGCCATACGACAACGTCACGGTGATCATGCACGAGGGGGCCAGCGGCGCCGGCAAGAGCGAGATGCTCGAATACGTCCACCGGGAAGAGGACGGCCGGTTGCTCCTGGGTCGAAACTGCCTGACCGGGGAACGGAAAGTGGCCGCGCTTCCCCGCGCATGCGAGTTGCAACCGGTTACCGACGATATGGCGCTGTGCCATCCGGCCCTGCAAGATGCCGACTATCTGGCCGTGAACGACGCGGAACAGGGGTGGTTCGTCCGGTTGGATCATATCCGCCACTATGGGACCGACCCGTTCATCGAGCGGTTGACGGTGCATCCGCCGGAGCCGTTGCTCTTTCTGAACGTCCGCGGTGTTCCCAATGCGACCTGTTTGATCTGGGAACACGCCATGGATGCCCCGGATACCCCATGCCCGAATCCCCGGGTGATTCTGCCTCGGCGAATCGTTCCGAACGTGGTGGACCGGACGGTGCAGGTGGGAATCCGCAACTTCGGGCTTCGCGCCCCGGTGGCGACCCGGGAGCACCCCACTTACGGCATCGCCGGTTTTCTGCACGTGCTGCCGCCGGCGATCGCCTGGCTTTGGCGTCTGGCGGCCCCGCGCGGACACGCCAACCCCAGCATTACCGAAGGCGGCGGTCTGACGAGCGAGGGAATCGGCTCCTATTGGCCCTTCGCGACCGGACGGCGGGTGGATCACGCGAACCTTCTCTTACGGCAATTCCAGAGTACTCCCCGCGCCCGCTACACGCTGACACCCAATCAACACGTCGGTTGCTGGCAGACCGGCTTCATGCCGCAATGGATCGCCAGAGAGTATCTCGCGCGGCGCGGGACGGCGCCGTTCATGTCGGACCAGCTCGAGCCGGCGAGGTGCGTCCTTTTGGGCTGGGCCCTCCATTCGCTCCACGTGGAGGAAGTGGAACTGCCGGCCGAACTGTTGCGCACCGAATTGCAGCCCGAACTGGGACTGGAAGGATACGACGCGGGCGCGGAACTGCTTGTGGAGTTCTTCCGGAAAGAGGCTTCGCAATACGATACGCCCCGGTTGGACTCCTTGGGACGCCAGATCATTCAATGCCTGCTCGATGGCGGCGGTCTGGCCGATTTCGAACAACTCCTGCCGAGCGCGGATCGGATGTCGGTCGGGTGAGTCGCCCGGCCGGCCGAGTGCGCCCCGCATAACGAAGGAAACTACGACAAACCGAACAAGGAGGAAACCGATGAACGCGGCGGTCTTTTTGGATCGCGACGGAACGATCGTCGAGGACGTGGGAATCATCCGCGAACCCCAACAGTTGTCGTTCCTTCCCGGGGCGGTCGAGGCGCTGCGGTTCCTCGGCCGGAAGTTCCGGCTCTTCATCGTGACGAATCAGGCGGGAATCGCCGGCGGAGTCCTGACGCACGATCAACTCCGCGACGTGCATGTCCGTCTTACGGCTGACCTGCGGCGCCACGGCGTTGAGATCGAACGGGTGTTTTACTGCCCTCACGCGAGGACCGACGACTGCGAGTGCATCAAGCCAAAACCGCATTTTCTCGAGGTCGCCCGGCGCGAGTGCGGCATCGATTTGGCCGCGTCTTGGGCTATCGGCGACCACCCCCACGATGTCGAGTTCGCCGCGAGGGGCGGGGCAAGGGGCGTCTACGTGCTAACCGGCCATGGGCGGAAACATCTGCCGGAACTGGCCCCGGGGAACCTCGTGGCGACCGACCTGCGGGACGCGGCCCGGATCATTCTCGGCCGCGTGGAAGAGACCCGAGTCGATATTAAGAGAAGTAACGAACCTCGTTACGGCGAACCGCCCGTCTGTCCCTCGTCGGGTCGCCGGGAGGCGTCCCCGAGGACGGAATGAACTCGAAGTTTCCGCCGATCTCGGGACGACCGGCTTCTTCCGCGGATTGGCTTTTTTCTCGACAGGAGGTGATTGATGAGTATTCTCGCGCGATGCATGGCGGCACTCGCCGTCGTTCTCGTTACGCTCACCGGTGGGTTCGCCGAGCCGACGGGCCCGCGGACGCCGGACGGTGTCCCGGCGGATCGGCCTACCGGCGAATCGGGCGATGCGATTCGATTGAACGGACAGGAAGAGGAGAGTTTCCAAGCGACTACCGCGTGGTTCCGGGATACGGCCACCGAGTACCTCGACATCGGTCTGTTCCGATGGCATGGTGAGGTCTTTCGAATCGGGCAGTTGGCATGGGCGGTCGTTCTGTTTGTGTTGATCTTGCTCGGTGTCTGGATTGGAAGGAAGATACTCCGCCGGACCGTGTTGCGGCACCTGCGAACCGACGAGGAGGCCTCGAAGCGGTTCCTCGACGATCTGATCCTGACCGTGGCGAGACGGACGAAAGGGGCGTTCATTCTCTTGTTGGCGGCGTACGTCGCGGCGCTGACGCTGCCCCTTTCCGAAGCCGCCCGGCGGATCCTGGACGCCGGAGCGATTATTCTGCTGACGGTCCAGGTGGCGATCTGGTCCAGCGCGGCGTTCGTGGGCATGATCGACAAGGAGAAACGCAGGCGGCTGGTGGCCGATCCCTCCGCGGCCGCGGCGTTCGGACTGATGGGGTTCTTCGTCCGGGTGGGAGTCTGGTCCGCGGCGTTCCTGCTAGTCTTGACGAATCTGGGGTATCAGATCGGACCGCTCCTGGCCGGCTTGGGTGTCGGTGGAATCGCGGTGGCGTTCGCCCTGCAGAGCATTCTGGGAGACATCTTTTGCTCGATCGCCATCGTCCTGGATAAGCCGTTCGCGCTCGGCGATTTCATCATCGTCGGCGACTTCATGGGGTCGGTGGAGAATATCGGCATCAAGACGACCCGGCTGCGGAGCCTCGGCGGCGAGCAGATCGTCTTCTCCAACGCCGATCTGCTCGGCAGCCGCGTCCGCAACTACAAGCGAATGTTCGAACGCCGGGTGGTCTTCCCGTTTAGCGTCGTCTACGAGACGTCCCTCGATAAGCTCGAACGGATTCCGGGGATCGTTCGGGCTATTATCGAGCCGATGGATCAGGTCCGTTTCGATCGCGCGCACTTCAAGGAGTTCGGCGACTTCTCGTTGAACTTCGAGGTCGTCTACTACGTTCTGACGCCCGACTACAACGTTTACATGGACATCCAGCAGCGGATCAATCTGGCCCTTTTCAAGGCATTCGACGAGGAGGACGTCGCCTTCGCCTACCCGACGCAGGAAATCATTCTGCGACCCCAAAGTCCGCCGGAAGGGAATGCGTCGGAGTAAGCGTCGCCCCGCCTCGGCGCACCTCCTCGGCGCACCTCCGCGCGGCGACGCTTCGCCGTCCCCGCCTTCCGGAACGATCGTCCGGTCGGCCGGGGACGGCGGACCGTGGTTCCCCGCTACCCTTCTTCGACGATTTCCATCTTCAGCAAATCGGCCAGGTGTTGGGCGTTCTTCTTGTGGTCGCCGTAGAAGACGACCCGATGCAACAGGGTCATTGCGTCCCCGTCCAGCACGCCGCCGCCCCAGTTGCGGACCATTTTGGCCGCGTCGGCGACTTCCGTGACGATTTGCGTTCGGCACGCGCGAATCGATTTCTCCGGGACTTCCCGGATCGTGCCGGTCGAAATCAAGAGTTGCTGAAGATTGACCAGCTTCGTCCGGGTGATTTCCTGGCCCAGCCGGTATTGGATTTCCGGAACGACGCCGTCGCCGATTTCGGAATGGCTCCGCAAGAGATAGGGGGCCGCCTCGCCCTTAGGACCATCCATCTTCAGCGGTCCGACGCAGTGCGCCGTCCACAGGGCGTTCTTCGACGTGTCGAACGTCGCGTTCCCCTGGAAGCCGGGAATGTCGAACAGGTACTCGAAGAGCATCATCGTCAACAGCGAATCCATGTCCCCTTCGCACGAGGCGGGAATGCCGCGGTCGCGGAGCTTCGTGAACCCCAGGCAGGGGAAGCCGCGTTCGAGCCAACCCATGCAGGTCCCCACGGCCAGCGACTGGGCCTTCTCCTCTTCCATCAGTTTCTCAAGCGCGATACTGACGGCGGCCGCCTTGACGATGTCTTCCTCGTTGGGTTCGATGATCTTCTTCGCGCCGTCGATCCACTCTTTCGCCTCGGCCTTCGCCGCGGCCGGGTCCACCGACTTGAGCAGTTCGTCGAACCGCTCCTGACCGACTGCCACGACGTCGCTGCCGAGCCGCTTCTTGATTTCCTCCGGAGAACATGCCGGCGGCGTTCCCCGGAGCGGCGCGAAGACGAGGATGCGGGATTTCCGCATCAGCGGGATCACGCGGAGCACCCGGGTCGCGTTCTCCAACTCGGCATAGTCGCTGCTGGTGAACATCGTGACCGCCTGCCCCTCCTTCCGCCAGCGATAGGGATACATCCAGCTATGCCCGCTCGCCGGTTGCGCGAAGACGGCCATGGGCCGGCCGCTCTCTCGGATGACGGGATTCATCCGCATAAGTTCCCAGAAGTTGGTAATGATCGCCAGAATCGGCGCATCATCTCCGGCCCGGGCCATGAGTTGCTTCGCCTCGGCCTCGTTGTTGGCGTGGCCCACGACGAACTCGACGTTGCCAAGTTTGTCCTCCACCTCCTTCAGGCGGGCCCTCATGGCGGCCACTTCGTCCTCCGAGACACCCCAGGACCGGTCCGGCGGCCCGCACGGCCCGGCGAACATGGCACAAATGCGGACTTTCTCCGGCAACCCGGCCGGCGGCGCGGCGGATTCCGCGCCCCTGATCTGACTGGCTGCCAACAGAACGCCGCCCATGGCGGACGCCCCGAGAAAATCGCGTCGCGTGCAGTTTTCACACATAGCGTACTCCCTTGCAAAACGGAAAGATGACGATCTGACGAACACCCGGATCGGTCGCATCGCGGCGCGGCACCGCGACCGGTGATTTTCCGCCTCGCGACAAGGCGTCCGCGGACGCCCCGAAACGGCGAACCGATCCGGCCGGCACCTCCGGCCGTCCACGAGAACCATTTTAACGACAAGGCGCAAACGGCGTCAACGGATGCGCCTTTGTCCGAAATCCGAGAACGCGTTTCCTTCCGCCTGAAAACCCGCCGCGACGGTTTCGCCACCTCCTCGCGAAATCGGTCGAATTTCCACGATCGCCGGGCATCTTCTCAAACCCCGGCGGAAAAGTCATAATCAACCGTTCAGACAAATCATCCCCGCGCGAGTTGCCACGCCTTCCGATAGGCGATAAATGGGCTCCGCAAAACCCTATTCGGGGGGTTCTTCCTAATGCGGTTCATGATCCTTGGCCTGGGGACCCGACAAGAGACCCAGCTTGCGGCACCGGATGTGATCCGGGCCGTCGAAAAGGCGGGCAAGCTGGTCGCCCAGGATTTTACCGGTTCGCTTGACCTATCCGGCGTTGAAGCGGATGCCGTGGTTGTTCTTGGCGGTGACGGCTCCATCCTTAGGGCGGCACGACGAATGGGAGAACATCAGATCCCCGTCATTGCGGTTAATTTAGGACGATTGGGTTTCTTAGCGGATGTCTCTCCAGAGGATTTGCCGAACGTTCTGAAGGATTTCGAACAGGGCAAGTGCCGCATCGCGGAGCATCTGATGTTCCGCTGCGAGGTCTTCATCAACGGAAAGCGGAGCCATGACTTCCTGGGACTCAACGAAGTCTCCATCCAGACCGGCCCGCCGTTTTCCATGCTGGACCTCGATCTTTACATTGACTCGGAACCGGTTACCGCGTATAGTTGCGATGGCCTGATTATTAGCTCCCCTGTTGGGTCAACCGGACATAGCCTTTCAGCGGGGGGGCCAATCCTGCGGAAGGACTTGCAGGCTTTTGTTATTTCCCCGATCAGCCCGCATACCCTGACCAACCGGCCGGTGGTGGATTCGGCGGATCGCGTTTATGAAGTCGTGGTGGACGAATCGTCCCCCGGCGAGGCGTTCGTCGTGGTCGACGGATGCGTTTTGTGCGAACTGAACATAGCCGACCGCGTCCGCGTCGCCCGGGCGGAGCCCAAGTTTCAATTGGTTGTCCCCCCGGGCCACAGTTACTACCGGACGCTCCGCGAAAAACTCCGTTGGAGCGGCCGCGTGAGGCGGATTAGCGAGGGGAAATGAGGCACCGAGGCGGTACGACGGATCGGACCGCCGGTCGCGAGAGAACATGGAGGTTCCAAGTCATGCGATATCGTTCCATTCGGAAAACCCGTATTCTGTCACTTTCGGCCGCGATTGCCGCGGTTTTCTGGGCCGCCGCCGGTCTCGCCGAACAGGCTCCCGAAAGCTATCTCTTGCGCTACCGGTTCGAGCCGGGCGAGGAACTCCGGTGGAACGTGATCCAACGGGGAAACGTCCGCACGTCGGTTTCCGGGACGACGCAGACGGCCGAAACAATCAGCAAGTCGGTTAAGGTGTGGCGCGTGAAGGAAGTCGACGAAGAGGGAAAGGCGACGTTCGAGCATTCGGTCGAAGACGTCGACATGCGCCAGAATCTCACCGGCCGCCCGGAGGTCCGCTACAACAGCCGAACCGACAAGGAAGCCCCCCTCGGATTTGGCGACGTGGCCGCCGCGGTCGGAAAGCCGCTGACCGTCATCCAGATCGACCGTCAAGGCAAAGTCCTCTTGCGGCATCAGACGAAACACAATAAGAGCATGCGGAACCCGGGCCAAATCGTGATCCCCTTCCCCGAGGAACCGATTCCGGTCGGCCACACGTGGTCGTTCCCCTATGAAGTGGATGTCAGCCTGGAAGGGGGCGGAGTCCGCAAAATTCAGACGCGGCAGCGGTTCACGCTGAAGGACGTGAAAAACGCCATCGCCGTCATTCACGTCAGCACGCAAATACTCAGCCCGGTCCACGATCCGGCGATCGAAGCACAGCTCGTCCAACGCGAAGCCTCCGGCGACGTCCGTTTCGACATCGACGCCGGGCGGATCGTCTCCCAGCGGATGGACCTGGACAAGCGGGTCGTCGGCTTCCGCGGCAAGGCCAGCAGTCTCCACTACCGCACCCGCTTCACCGAAGAGTTCATCGGTGAAGAGAACAGCCCCACTGCGGAGAAACAGGCGTCCGTGGAGATGAAGAACCGCAAGGGCTAGCGAGTTCGACGCCGCCGGACGCCGGACGAAAACGATCCAGAATTACATGGTTCTGGGCGATTCAGGTTACTCGGCGACCGCCACCGATCAGAATCTCACCGTCGAGACCGCCTACCTCTGTCCGTGTCAACTGGCGCCCTTGGAGTTTTCTTTGCGGTGTTATGTCATTTTGGGACTGGGTCCGTGGGGCGTTGGGGCGGAAGTGACTGGTGGGTCAGGGGTTGCGACGGTTCGCGGGCTGGGGAGTGGGGGTTGGTTCCGCGGGTTCTTCTTTCGTGGCCTTGGGCGGTTTTCTCGAGACGACCCGCCGGTGGGAGATCAGGTCCACGAATTCGCGGCAACCGGCCTCGCGGATCATTCGCAGTTCGCCGGGAGGCAACGCGCGGGAGTCCGGCAGATTCTCCAGATGGTAGACCTCCTCCAAGGACTTGATCGTGCGGCTGCCGCCGGGGAGCTTCGCCGTGCATTTCGTCCCCTTCGGCGCGCCGCCGCGCCGCCGTTGGCCGGTCGCCTTCACGCGGAGCCGGGCCAGCTTCATCTCGGTCGAATACGGCATCGCGTAGCGGTAGGGCTGATCCGTCATGACCAACTGCCAGCCGATCGCGGCCAGCTTCCGCGCCACCGCCACCACCGCCACGTTGCGGTTCTTCTTCCGTAAGAGCCGGCGGAAGAAGCAGCCCAGCGGCCCGGGATTCTTGTCCAGGTGCTGCGCCGCCTCGACGAGCATCCACCGGGCGTGGCCGTTGCCCCGCTTGGTAATCGGCCCGTGGTAGCAGCGCGCGGCCGACTGCTTCGTCGAGGGCACCAGACCCAGATAACTGGCGGCGCGGTCGCCGTCCGGGAACCGGCTGACGTCCCCCCAGGCGGCCGTCAGCGCCTCGGCGGTGGCCACGTCCACGCAGGGTAGCGTCATCAGAAGCTTCACGGCCCGGCTGGCGTGCCCGCGGCGCGCCAATTCCTGGTCGATCAGGTCGATCTCATGTTGAACGTGCTCCAGAAGGCGGAGGTCGCTGTCGATGAGTGCCCGGCCCTGGTCGTCGATTTTCACGATGCGGAGCCAATCGATCCCGGCATTGCTGAAGAGGTCCTTCACCGGCGGGAGGATCAGCCGCATGGCCAGAACGGCGTGAATCCGGTTCCGCATCGCCGTGCGGTGGCCGACCAGGGCGCTGCGGCGGCCGGTCAGTTCGCGGAGCCGGCGGGTGGCCTCGTCGGGCTGCCAGACGGTGGGAAGGAAGTCGCAGCGCAGGAGCTGCGCCAAGACGTGGGCATCGACCTTGTCGGTCTTCACCTTCGCCTGGGCGATGGCTTTCGTGGCCATCGGATTGGAAACGACCACCTTGGCCACGTGAGGCCGCAGCATGTCGGCCACGGCCCAGCAGTTGGTGGTGGCCTCCATCGCTACATGGTCGTCCGGCCCCAGGTCCTTTTCGATGAACCGTTCCAGCCCGCGCCGGTGGCGGCGGCGCCGGAGCACGATCGTGCCGGCGGGGTCCACGAAGCAGGCCTCCACGACCCGCTTATGGACGTCGAGGCCGATAAACCGTATGATGGGAGGAGTCATGGGAATTTACTCCTGGAATTTGGGCAAGACCAAGGACCACGCCCGCCCGAGGCGGGCGTTGGCGAAAGTCTGGACTACGAGTCCGCGTTCGACTTCCGCCGGAGGGCCGAAACGGCACCTACCTCTTCGAGTTCGAAGCTCAACCGGGTGGACCGGTGGGGGGCTCACTTACGACGACGGGCTCGAAGCTCAAACTCGTAGCCGAGCCGCCCCGAAGCGTCCCGGTCCCTTGGTCTTGCCTTTTGGGTTTTGTAACGATTCGTTTGTTCCTTTCGTTCCGAGGCGCTGCGTCCCAAACCCGGTACCGATAAGCAAACCCGATTTCCGGCGAAACGCAAGCCCCCGTTTCTTCATTCATACCCGGTACGACGCCTATGGCCACAAGCTCTCCGAGACCGACGCCGCAATCGACAGCCTCTTCGGTTTCACCGCCCGACCGTTTGATGAATCCACCGGCTTGCAGAACAATCTGAATCGGTGGTACGACGCAAGTGTCGGCACGTGGATCAGCAACGATCCTATTGTGTCCTTTCGGCAACCGTGAAAAACCTCCCCGCGGGGCGAAATCGTTGGGGGCG
>CAZFQG010000065.1:0-19975 GCA_964520785.1 uncultured Planctomycetaceae bacterium
GCGGCGCAGGGACTCGAACCCCGGACACGCGGATTATGATTCCGCTGCTCTAACCGACTGAGCTACGCCGCCAGGTTAGAAGGTACACAATAATATCACGGGCATTGCGATTGGCAAGCCCCCTCCGTCGCGGGAAAGTGGTTTTGCGTGCCCGTGATTAGGGTATGTAATTTATAGTATATTTCTATTTGTAAAAAACTTACCATCTACCACGGCGGCATTGGCCGATTCGTTTCTAATATGAGTTTATTCTCGGTTCTGTTCCTGTTCGCCGTCGGAATCGTGGCGGGATTCCTGAATGTATTCGCCGGGGGCGGGTCACTCCTTTCGATGCCGGTGATG
Organism: uncultured Planctomycetaceae bacterium; assembly: GCA_964520785.1. Classification (GTDB taxonomy): domain Bacteria; phylum Planctomycetota; class Planctomycetia; order Pirellulales; family Thermoguttaceae; genus CAZFQG01. The sequence continues at coordinate 343 of CAZFQG010000065.1, forward strand.
GTCTTTCTCGGAATGCCGGGGCCGGTCGCGAACGGTACCAACCGGGTGGCGATTCTCATCCAGAACATCTCGGCTACGCTCGGGTTTTTCCGGCAAGGGCTCTCGCATTTCCGCTTGAGCGCGTCGCTGGCGCTTTGCGCGCTTCCCGGAGCGGTTCTCGGAGCCTATTGGGGGACAAAGCTGGAGGGGCCCTGGTTCAACCGGACACTCGCGGCCGTGATGCTTGGCGTCCTGCTGTTAATGTGGAAAAAAAAGAAGAAACCGGAAGATAGTCTTCCGACCGAGTCGTCGGAAGAGCCGTTCGGTTCCGGACGAATCCTCCTCGCGCACGCGTGCATGGTCGGCGTCGGGCTGTACGGAGGTTTTATTCAAGCGGGCGTCGGATTCTTGATCATGGCGGTACTGCACCGGGTACTCCTCTTAGATCTCGTTCATGTCAACATGCACAAGGTCTTTATAATCGGAGCCTATACCGCGGTGGCGCTTGCCGTCTTCGCTTTCGAAGGCCGCGTCCTTTGGGGGGCCGGCGCCGCGCTCGCCGCGGGGAACGCAATCGGTGGTTGGGTGGCAGCCCACGTAGCGGTGAAGCGGGGAGACGGCGCCATCCGCGTCGTCCTGAACGGGGTCCTCATCGTGATGGTCATCAAACTGCTTGCCGACTCATTTCAAATAAGCGGCTAGCCGGCGCGTCAACCGTCGTCCGTCACAAGAACCCGTTCCATCCGCCTTCCCTTGAGTTGGCAACAGATATCGTGTGGAACCGTTCCAGCCAACCTCGCCAGGTTTTCGACGGAATTCGGCGCGTGCGGATCATTCGAGATGATCTCTACCTCGTCGCCCATCCGTGCTTGAGGAATGCCGGTCACGTCGACGATGAGCTGGTCCATGGAAACCCGGCCGAGAATCGGTGCGTCTTGCCGGTGGATGCGGACAACCGCCCTGTTCGAAAGGGAACGGAGATACCCGTCACCATACCCGATCGGCACGCGGGCCACCCGGCTCGGTCGGGTCAGCTCGCGGGTCAGCCCGTATCCGCACCGGCTTCCGGCGGGCACGTCCTTGATCGTAAGCAGCCGCCCCGAGAGCCGGATGGCCGGCCGCAGGGGTAAACGGTTTCTGACGTACGGCGAGGGCTGGTGGCCGTAGACGATAATGCCGGGACGGACCATGTTGAAGTGCGTATCCGGCATGTCCAATAGGGCCGGAGAATTGGCGATATGGAGTGTCAGTTCTTCGGGTCCGGAACAAGTCCGGACCGTTTGTCGAAAGCGATCTAGCTGCCTTCTCGCCTCCGAGAGGTCTTCTTCATCCGCCGTCGCGAAGTGGCTCAAGATACCCGTTAGCTTCAACCCCGGGTTCGCGCGGATACGCTCGATCAGCTCGGGCGCCTGTTCGGGGCGGACACCGGACCGGGTCATGCCGGTGTCGACTTTGACGTGGACCTCGGCCGGCATACCGACCGCGGCGGCCGCGGCAGCCAATGGGGATAGCTCATCCTTCGCGACGATCGTCTGGATTGCGCCCAAGCGGATCATCTCCGTGATCGCCTCGCGGCGCTCGGGCCCCTCCAGGTAGGCGGCCGCGGAAAAGAGCACCAGCACCGGGACCGAGCGCCCCATCCGCCGGACGTGGACCGCTTCCTCCGGCATGGCGACGAAGACGGAGGCTTGCTCGGCAATCGTCGGCAAAAGGAAGTCGAGCCCGTGCCCGTAACAGTCGGCCTTGACCGCCGCGCACAACCGCACCCCCGGGCCTACATGATCCGCGATGAGGCGAAGATTATGCGCAACGGCGGAAGCGGAGACTTCCAATCTCAAAAGGCTTTTCATCGACATCGCCGGCAAGTGTTTTCCCCTCGCCGCCAGGTTTGCCCAACAAACGCGCCACAGCCGATAGACATACCCCCGCCCCTGCCCCACCCCTTGGTACCATGCGCGTCTGTCCGCGGGGGACCGCGAAGTGAAAAGCGGGGTATTGTCAACGGGACCTCAGTGAGAGTGTACATGAAACAGACATTCTTCGCCACGCCCGGGTCGGCGCTGGACCAGACGACAGACAAGCGGAACGCCCTCTCGTTGTCCGACGCCTCCGACCATGGTTCCACGGCCGCGACGACGGCCAAAGCGCCGAGCCCACCAAGTAACCCCGTCCACAGAATCGATCGCGACATCTGACGCTCCTCTTGAACCGCATACCTGTGGATTGCCCACCACCGGGTGAATTCTAGGCGAAATCGCCGGGGTCGGCAATGAACGTGCCCAAGGAAAAGGACGGCCAATTCACGGCTGTCGAGCTATTTCGCGCGGAAACCCGAGTAAACATTTTGACAGCAGTCCTGCATTGCGGGCCGACCGGCATTCGTTAGAATGATCCGTTGAGTGAGGGGCCTCTCGGCTTCGTCCACTGATTCGCGCGGTCCGGCGACGCGATGGCGAGTTGCCACGGGCGCCGACCCATGCGCAAGGTTTACCGTCCATCCGTCACAGAGGAGGAATTTCAATGAAGTGCCGTCTTGTATTTCCGAGCCGTTTCTTCGCGTCCGTTTTATTGCTTTTCATCGCCGTGGTGGGCTTCGGCCCCGCGATGGCCGCCGAGCCGGCGCACGACGCCGTCAAACCGGCCCCGCGGACGGACGACTGGTGGCAGAACCGCCACAAGGGTTTCAACGAGCGGATCGCCAAGGGGAACGTCGACGTATTGATGATCGGCGATTCGATCACGCACGGCTGGGAGGGCAAAGGCGCGAAGGTCTGGGAGGAGTACTATGCCAAGCGGAACGCGGTCAACCTGGGAATCGGCGGCGACCGCACTCAGCACGTCTTGTGGCGGTTGGAGAACGGAAACATCGACGGCGTCTCACCGAAGCTGGCCGTCCTCATGATTGGCACGAACAACGCCGGCGGCAACGCGCCGGTCGAAATCGCCGAGGGCATCGCCATGATCGTCAAGAAGCTGCGGAGTGAGCTGCCGGACATGAAAATCCTCGTCCTGGCGATCTTCCCTCGCGGAGCCGACGCGAACGATCCGCATCGCAAGGTCAACGAGCAGGCCAACGACATCGTCGAAATGCTCATCCGCGTGGCCGGCGATCCCAAGATCGAGTTCCTGGACATCTCGGACGCCTTCCTGAATGACGACGGAGTCCTGCCGACGGACATCATGCCCGACCTTCTCCACCCGAACGAAAAAGGTTACGAGGTTTGGGCGGAAGCGGTCGAGCCGACGATCCAGCGGATGCTGGGAGAATAACGGCGCCGCGCGAATGTCGCCAAGGCGCCCTGTCGGGTTGGTCCGCCGTAAAAGAGGGGCCTCCCGGTCGAACGGCCGAGAAAGGAATTTTAAGAACTCGTATAGAATTGACTTCTCGAATTCCCGGGGGCGATCCCGAATTTCACTCCGCTACGCTGCGTGAAAATCAGGATGGCCCCCCAACTAATTTACGGACAAGTTCTAAGCGGACACCTTGTGGGGCGTCCGCGAGGGTAGCGGCCGCCGGACAACCCGGTTCGCCGAAGCGGATCGCCTCGAAAACTTCGCGACGGTGTACCGGTACGTCGGCCGGTGCTTTGATTCCCAGACGTACTTTGTCCCCCCGGATATCGACAATCGTCACCGTAATCTCCTCGGCGATGACGATGCTTTCGTCGCGCTGTCGTGAAAGAACGAGCATCCTTGACTCCTTGCGTTTCTTGCGATAGACAGCCTGCCGAAGCAGCCGGGAAGAAGCAATTCCCGTGAGAAGGGGCGATGGCGGCGCTGGTCCCCTCCCGCTTGTGGTACTTTGTTTACCTCTTGTATCGGAATGGGAAGGCGAGGCAAATTAGGGATTTGAATTACAAATAGTCAAGAAGCGTCATTTGGAGAATTCGCCCCGATACTCGCAACGATGCTTCGAAGGAGGATTGCATCGCCGCGAATTTGGTGATGGCCTCGATCATGTCGGTATCGAACTCGACCGAGAGGGTGCTTTCGTACTGAAGGATTTCGTCCTTGACGACGTTGAGCTGGAAATCGACGCTTTGCTGGCGCGCGCCGAGTTCCGTCTGCACGTAGTATAACTCGTTCGTCTGATCGCCGATCTGCCGGATCAGACGTTGCACGTCGTAACTGGACGGATCCCACTGCGTTTCCGACTGGAGCATGTTTTGCAGCCGGACGAACGCGTTGAAGAACCCGGCCGCTTCGAGTGGATTGACGTCGCTTCCGTCCAGGGTTTGTGTACCACCGGCGGTGAGCTGGACGTCCGCGCCGGAAAGCCCCCCTCCGCCGCTTCCCGGGGGATATAGCTCGCAATCGAAGGGGACCGTGCCGCAGTGGAGATCATAATGCGTCTTGATCACGTCGGCGGTCGCGGTAAGCGTATTGATCTCGATCTCCAGAGTGGTCCCGTCGAAACTGAAGCCGCTGACGTTCGGACCTCCACCGTTATCGACGAACTGGATCGTTACCCCGTTGTAGGCCGGCCCGGCCGTTTGGGCGGTAAACTGAAGTTGCGCGTCGCCGGGGACCGCCGAACCAACGATCGCCGAAGCGGCCCGTGTCGCGAACGATGTGCGGTTGTAGTCCAGGCCCGGCGGGATCAACCCGAGGTCGATCGCGGCGAGGCTGGTTTCGGACCGGGTCACCTTGAGGCCGGCCGGTTCGGCCGGATTCCAACTCGTGTCCACCAGGGCGATTCCGTTGCCCGTTTCGACGAGGGTGGCGGTCAGTTTTCCATCGGCGTTGCCTGGATGCGTGTTGATCGCCTCGAGTACGTCGGCGATCGTGTAGTCGGTGTCGTCCAAGTCGATTTCCAGCTCGACCCCGTCGTTCCGGGTGATGGTGAATTCAACCCCATCGACGATGTCGACCCCTCTTCCGAAATTGAGGTCGGAGAGGGACGTGGTCGCGTTGAAAGAGCGGAGTCCGAAGTCGGAGGCGGTCGTTCCTCCGTCTTCTCCGATGGCGAAGTCGCAACCGCTCAAGAGGGAGTGGACGTTGATTCCGGTCTTGTCCGCGCTGATTTCGGCGCGGAGGCCGATATCGGCGATGTGGAACGCGTTGAGCAGATCGCCGATCGTTTCGGCGTCTCCGATCGAAACGGTCGCGGAGGTGCCCGCGTTTTCGACGAGGAATCCCGCCTCCCGGTCGAAGCCGGTTCCGTCCCCTCCGGCGAGCGTGACGGTTCCCACGGTGACGGTGCCGACTCCTCCGTATCGGTCATCTACCGGATCGAGCGAGGCCGTAAAATCGATGATACCGTCGTCGCGTGCCTTGTTGACGAGCTGAATGACCCGTTGGGCCGTCGTCTCGTCCTTCGCGATATTCGCGGTAAGGGTCCGCGTGCCGGCGTCCCAAGAGACGTTCTCGGTCCCAAGCGTGGCGGTATCGGCGAAAACCACGGAAATGCCGTTCGCCGTCCCTCCAATCTCATCCGCTTCGAAGATGATATTGCTGTCACCGCAGACGAAATTGACCATTCGCGCAGTGGCGCGGGTACCCAGAACGTCTTCCGTTTTGGTCGTCTCGAGCAGGGCCCGGTTAACGTCCTCGCCGACGAAGAGACTGGTGCCTTGGCCGTTGGGGCAGAGAATTCCCAATTGTTTGGCAGTCTTGCCCCCCTCCTCGTCCAGGATCGTCAGACTTCCGGAGTCCAGTTGCAGCGTGAACGAGCCGGACGGGGTGATTCCGACGGAAATGTTGCTCCCCTCGGGCGGATTCTCTTGGATCAGGCGGCACACGTCCAGCACGGTGTCGGCCTGACTGAGATCGATCGTTTTGGTGCTCGGACCGTTCGAAACTCGAATGCTCCCCAACGGAGTGATCCGGCCGCCTTGCAGGGAGGAGATCGGCGTATCGAAGGTAAGCGCGGGATTCAGGTCTTTCGTTCCGAGAACTTGAGCGGACTGGCCGCCGAAGGCTCGCATTCCGGAGACGTTCGTCTCGAAGACGGTCGTGGCGGAGCTGTAACTGTACAAGCCCGCGTCGTTTCCGCGGAACTCGACGTACCCGGCCTCGGTGAACTGGTAGGGCTGAACGCTCGTGTTCGAGCCGGCAAACAGGTAACGCCCTCCCAGATTGCGGTTTCCGATGGCCAGCAGCGAGGCGGTCGTCTGGTGCACCAGTTCCGCGGTGCTCTTCAGTTCCGTGAAGTAGGCCGTGTCTCCCGACACGGCGAGGATCGCCGATCTGGCGGAGGAGACCAGATTCGAGGCTTCCTGGAGGGCCGTATCGGCGGTCCCCAAATAGGTCTGGCTCCAGTTGATGTTTTTGGCGTACTGATTCAACTGCTCCAAAACCCGTTGGAGTTTGATGACCCGTTCCGCCGAGACGGGATTCTCGCTGGGAATCTGAAAACGCCGGCCCGTCGAGATCTGATTCTGGATATTGAAAAGCTCGACCTGATCGCTCATCATCTGCCGCGAAAGCTGGGTGCGAATGAATACGTCGCTGATCCGCGTCGAGGAGATGCCGGTGATCGAGGACATGGAACTACTCCGCTTCCGTGTCGGTTACTTGAATGTCGGTCCGCTCGGCCGGAACCGTGCGCGTTCCGCTACAACGACAGGAGGACTTCCATCAGCCTGTTCACGGTGGTGATCAGACGGGCCGCCGCCTGATACGCATGCTGGTAGGAAATCAGTTTGATCGCTTCCTCGTCGAGATTGACGCCGCTTACGGCCAGCTTCTCGGAACGCAGCGAGTTCTCGTATACGCCGGCCGTCTCGGCCTGCATCGCGCACGCATGACCCATCTGGGCGAGGGTTCCCACGATGGAATCGTACATCGCCGAGATGCTGGCGCCGTTTCGAGAGGCGATGGGCATGTCGTTGAAATCGGCCAGCAGAAGCGCATTGTCGCCGTCCTCCCCGATTCCGCCGCGACTGGCGGCGAACAGACTCGGATTGCGGACGACCCCCGCGTCGACGCCGATATCGGCGGCGGACGAACCGGTGAAGAACACGTTCATTCCCAGCGCAGCCAGGATGCCGCTGGTGTCATTGGCGAACGCGAACTGCTCGTTCGGATCGGTCGCCTTGATGTGAAGCTTGTCGGCCGCGGTAACCTCCGCGTCGAGTCCCCCGATCGCGTTGATCGCCGCCGCCATCTGGTTCAACGACGTATCGCGACCCGTACCCGTCAGGTCGATCCTGATCGTGTGGCGGTTCGTGATTCCGGTCTTCGCGTTATTCAACAGAATATCGAACGACCCGTTCTTGGGAGAAAAAGGCAGTCCCGTGTCGTTGAGAGGGCGGGAGGGATTGTCGACCGCCAGCGCGGAGGTAAGGCTCTCGTAGCCTACCAATCCCTGGCCCTGGGAATAGACCTTGTTGAACTCGAAAATCAGCGTGGAGGCGAGCGCATCCCAGTCTTCCACGAACGCCCCGCACACGTCGTCCCGCCCATCGTACAGGCCGACGAGGGCCCCGCTTTGGGCTTCCAGACGCCGCCCCGTTTCCGTTACCTCGAGGAAACTGACCGTCTGACCACGTGATTCGTCGGTCACGACCTGCACCGAACGGGCCTCTCCCTCGAATACGAGATAATCGCCGCCGCAATACACGTTCGTCGCTCCGCTCGGCTGTATCGCCACGCGGATATCGACGATGCCCGCCAGTTCCTCCAGCGCGGAAAGCCGTCGGTCTCGCAGGCCGACCGCGTCGCTCCCGGAGGCATTCCCCCCCTCGATCGTGGCGATCTGGACATTGAGCCGGGCGATCGTCGAGATTAGCCGGTTCATGTCGTCGCCCAGCAACTCCACCTCCCGGTCGCAGTCCTTTCGGTAGTTGACGACCCGGTTGCGAATCTGGTTCATGTGATCCGACAGCGTTGCCCCGGCGATGACCGCGTTCTGCCGGGCGGATACGCTCTCCGGCTGGTTCAGTACCCCGGAAATCGACGAGAAGAAGTTGGTCAGCGCGGTGCTCAAGTCGCTGTCGTTGAGTTCGCCGATAATGGTCTGTAACTGGCCGTAGGCGTAACTGAGTTTCTCCCAGCCCGCCAGTTCGCTCACCGATCCGCGAAGCTGTTCTTCGAGGAACTCGTCGATCTGCATGATGACGGCGTCGACCTGTACGCCCAGACCGAGAGAAAAACGACCGAAATCCTGAGCAGGAGCGGTCTTGAGGATCGCCTCTTCGCGAATGTAACCGGGCGTGTTGACGTTGGCGATATTCTGCCCGGTCACTTGCACGGCGATCTGGTTCGCCTGCAAGGCGTTCGCCCCCATCCGGATGACACCCTGTAACGACATTGGTTACTCTCGCTGGCTCGTTGCGCCGGTTTCGCTAAACCGCCTCATCTACCAGGCTTCCCCCTATGGTGGCGGTTTGCTTGTGACTCTTGTTATATGTCGGCTTCCGGCGGCCTCCGGTCGCAATAATCTCTAGGATTTGGGAAAGATGTAACAGGGTTCTCTGGGTAACTACCCAGTTGGTGAGGCTATAGTGCCTCAGAAGTTGTGCGCGGGCGTTCGTTTCGCGCGCCTGGAGGCGGACCGTATGTCGCGGGCCGCTGGGCAGCGTATCGACGAGGCCGGTGATGCTGTCGACGGGAAGCCCCTCTTTGGCCGCCTGTTCGAGCAGTTCACCGCGGCGTTCGAGACATTGTTGCAGCCGCCGGCAGAGCCGCTCCCCTTCTTCATTCGCCTCGGCCAGTCCGGCCACGTTCGACGTCCTCAAAAGCTCGCGTTTCCGCTTCAAATGGGCAAGCGTTTCGTCCTGTACGGCCAGTAGTTCCGAAAGGAATCGCGTGAGTTCCGTTTCCCAGGAGGTTGGCATGGGGGAGCCTTTGTGAGGAGGATTAACGACCAGGAAGTGACGAGATGGCGACGGCAAGCGGGACGGAAGTCGCCGGTTTTACCGGCGTTGGAGACGGAAAAGCTCGAACATGGGGTCGGCGAACCGTTCGGCGCTTACTTCGGTGATTCGTTCAACGAGGAGCTGGTCCAATTGCTGTTGGAAGACCTCTTCGCCGCGGCCTCCATAGGTGTATTCGGGCCTGTCGACCGTCTTCCGCATCGAACGGAGCATCTGCCCGAAGCAGGTTTCGCCGACGAAGTTCTGAAACTCCTTTTTCAGCCGGGCCGGATCGTCCGCGTCGCGTGGAGGAGTCGGTGACCGCATTTCCTGGACCAGCGAAGTCGCCGGCATCGGTCCGATCGGGGAGATATTCATCGCTGTTTTCTCCAATGGTCTCGTTGCAATCGATTGCCCGCCTCCGGCGGACTCTTAGAACTCGTATAGAATTAACTTCCCGAATTCCCGGGGGCGATCCCGAATTTCACTCCGCTACGCTGCGTGAAAATCAGGATGGGCCCCCCAACTAATTTACGGACAAGTTCTTAGCGTACGATTACCTTGGCGTAGATTTTTCCGTCGCGTTCGAGGCATTTGACGATGTCGATCATATCCTCGGTCGGTACGTGTACCGCTTTGAGGGCTGCGATCAGTGATTTCAACTTGGGCGACTCCGTTCCCTCGATATCGACGGGGAACCATTCGGCGGGGTTTTGCGCTCCCTCCGGCGCGAGCCCCCCCACTTCGATGACCAGGCCGTTCTTATGAGTGACGACGGCGCGTCCGATCGCGACTTCCTCGCCCATGACGATCACGCCGCTGCGCTCGTCGATAACGACCTTGCTTTCGACCGGCACGTCGCGGATTTCCAGCTCGCGGACCTGCCTGACGAAATCGACGACGTGGGTACGATATTGCTCGGGGATCCTCACGATAACGTTTTGCGCGTTGATCGCCCTGGCGATGCCGCCGGCATCCTCCGGGGCCTCCAACTGCATCGCGAAATGCTTGTTGATGATGGAGGCGACCTCCCCGGCCATCTGGAACCCGACGTGGTTGTCGTCGAGAACCAGCGTGATCAACCCGTCTTCATGGAAGGCGTTGAAGAAATCCTCCTCCAAACGGCAACCCCGATGAACCCGCGCGGTCGTCAGAAACGTATCGTCTTCGATCGTCAGCGACCCGGAGGCGGTCGCGAAAACGCGTCGGCTCTCGGGATTCGGTCCGACAAGGGGGGTAATCATCAGCCGGCCTCCGGCGAGACTTTTCGCCGCGCCGATTGAGCTGACGATGCAGTCGAGTTCGTCCCCCTGCCGGCCCCCGGCCGGAGGAATCGTCGCCGTGACCATGACGATCGCGACGTTTTTCGCCTTCTTCAATTCGCCGGCTCCTCCCGGACCGATCGGATTCCCCATCAACTGCATCGCCGTCGCCAGGCTTCGGATCGTCGGAAGGTAGTCGCCGCCGTCGCCGGTCCCCTTCAGCCCGATGACCAATCCCAGACCCTGCACGGTATTGCTCTCTTGTCCCTTCAGCCGGCAGATGTCGCCGATCCGGGTGGCCGCTTCGGCTCGCTGCGCCGCCCAGGCGATTAGGATGAAGAGAATCGCGAATGTAGTTCGACTCATGGGTTTTCCTCGTACCTTTTCCGCGGACGTCTTGCGGAAGCCGAAGCACATGGCCCGCTTGCCGTGAACCAACGTCTAGAACGGCTGGACATAGTCCAGCATCTTCATTAACCATCCTCGCCGGTATGCGTCCCGGGTGTGGCCCTCCTCCTGCTTGTGTATCCGCAAATTCGCGACCCTCTCGCTGAGAATCGTCCGGTTCGGCAGAAGGTCCACCGGTTGTATTTCGCCGGAGAGCGAAAAGTTCCAGACTTCATCGTTGACGATGGCCGTTTTGTGCCCTTCGATGATCAGGTTGCCGTTCGGCCGCTCGTCGACCACTTGGCAGGCGATCCGCGTCTTCATCGCCTCTTGTGTTTCCAGACCCCCCTCGCTGCGCATTTTATTGTTCCATTCTCCGGCGATGGCCGGCGCACCGGCGCTTTGCGGGTCGGGAACGAGATCGCCCCCCTTGATGAGAACCCACTGTTTGAGCGCCGCGTTCATGTTCGCCTTCTTCTTCCGGTCCATTTCGCCTTCGGAGAGGACCTGCGCCTTGAGGTCGACGACGACCGTGACGACGTCATGCACCTTGATCCTCGGCGGCGGCTCGACGACCTGGTACGTCCAGGATTCGTTCTCCAGAAGCAAGGGACGGCGGCGGCTCGGCGAACCGTACAGGCTCGAGCTTTGGGCCGCTGCCGTCTCGCAGAATCCCAATACGCCGATGATCGCCAGTACGACGGCCGGGACGGATATCTTCGTTACCATGGATTCGTCCATTTTCTTTAGCGATTCGTTTTCGTCTATTCGGTGCGAGAGAGGATATTGCAGACCTCCACCTCGTTCGGGCCGACGACCCGGGCCAGATATTTCGCGCGGTTGGTCGGGCTTTCCACGGTGATGACGTCGCCCATCGCGCCGTCCTGCCTGGCGCGGGCGTTCGTCCGAAGCCGGATTCCTCCACCGTGGACGCGGACGCTCACGACTTTGCCGTTGTTTACGAGAATCGGCTGGATGACGGAGTCGCGAGTCAGCGGCCGTCCCTCGGGAATCGAACGGCCCATTTCCATTCCGAGCACTTCGTCGACGGACTGGAAGGTCCCCCGCGCGGCGGGGTTTCCCGGTGGAACCAGCCGCACGTCGCTTGGGCCGATCCGTTCGCCGATCCCCAGCGAACGGGTCGCGACCACGACGGACGCCTCGCGCGAAAGAACCGCCGCGACGGTGAGGCTCCGTCGGCCCTCGTTTCCGTCAATTTCCAACTCGAAATGGTGAGTCCCGCTGGAAGGCCTCTGCGTTCCGGTCACTTCGATTTCGCGCCGGGCACGGGAGATGGCCTCCGCCGCGGCGGCGTCCAGTTCGAGTTCCACCCTCCACCCCTGCCGCGGATCGACCCTGACCAAATACGCCGAAATCGCCTCCGCCGCCTTCGCGGTCGCGCTTCGGAGAATCGCCCGCGAAACGGTGGAGTCGTTCTCGCCCTTTCGCGCGGAGGCGACGCTGACCCGCGAAGCGCCGGAGAATTCATGCCGGGCGAGGTTCACGCCGCGGTTGAATAGGATGTCTTGTATTTCTCTTATGGTGACGTGCCGGGGCGCGTCGCCGCGCGGCGCCGGAAAGAGTTCTATCGCTTCGATGCGGCCGATGAGTTCTTCGTCGGCCGCCGAGATCGTCGCCACGTCTCCCAGCGTGACGATCGTTCCGGAAACCGACGCCGCGGACCGGAGATGAATCGTGGCCGCCTCGCCGGAGCCAAGGACGCTCAAAACGGCCGCGAGGGCGAAAAGTAGGCGGGTTCTCATGGAGTTCGTCGTTTCTTGGGGCTTTGTTACGCGTGAAGGATCAATACAGTCCGCCAGATTCATGCGGATAATCGCGCGGTGTTTGGTGGTTTGGATGCCCCCGCCGATCGGGCGTGATCGAGGCACTAATAACGTCGGAGATTCGCGACCACTTCGAGCATCTGGTCCCCCGCCTTGACGACTTGGGAATTCATCTCGTAGGCGCGCTGCGTGGTGATCAGGTCGATCAGCTCACGGACCGGTTGGACGTTGGACGCCTCGAGCGCACCCTGGCGGACGACGCCGACGCTGTCCTGGCCCGGTGAAGCCGTTGTTGGGGGTCCCGAGGCATCCGTCTCGGCCAGAAGGTTCTCCCCCAGCCGCAACAGCCCCTCCGGATTGATGAAATAGGCCAGCTCGATCTGCCCGACTTGCGCCAGCGTGGGGGAGGCCGGCTGTTTCACGGAAACGATCCCCTCCGGGCTGACGGTGATCGCGGTCGCGTCCGGGGGGATCGAAATGCCCGGTTCGAGCAGTCGGCCGGTTTGCGCCGAACCGGCCACGATATCGCCGTTGGCGTTGAGCGAGAAGTTGCCGGCCCGCGTGTAGTATATGTTGCCGGTCGGCGGATCGACGACCTGGAAGTACCCTTTCCCTTCGATGAGCCAATCGAGTTCACGGCCGGTCTGCTTGAACGCTCCCTGCTCCATATCGGTTTGAACGCTTTGCACGGCGCTGCCCAGGCCGATTTGGATTCCCACCGGCGTGTATTGGCCGGACGAGTCCTGGGTGCCGGGGAATTTCTCGTTGCGATAGTACAGATCCTCGAAGTTCGTGCGGCCGGCCTTGTAACCGGTTGTTTCGACGTTCGCCAGATTGTTCGCGAGGACGTCGATCTTGGTCTCCATCGAAATCATCCCCGTCGCGGCGGAGTAGAGGGTTTGGACGGACATGATGCTTGTCTCCTGGGGATTTTACCGGCCGTAATTTCGCGACAGCCAGCTTCGGTAAACTCAATTGGTCCGCATGAGTCGGCCGTACAGTTGTCCGATCATGTTGTCGTGGGCCTGCATGACACGAATGTTCGCTTCGAATACACGGGAAGTCTCGATCATCGAAACCATCTGGGTTGTCGGTTCCACCCCGGAAACTTCCAGCGTTTCCGTCGCCAGACGCCGCTCTCCCGGAGGAATCGGTTGGGTCGGTCCCAGCGACTGGAAGCAGTTTCCACCGATCTTGGTCAGGTCGCCCAGCGACCGCGGAGCGACCACGCCCAACGTGGCGACGATCTCTCCGTTCTGAAGCACTTCGCCGCCGGAACCGAACGTCACCGGCCCGTCGGCGAGGTCGACTTGAATGGGAGCCCCCGTTTCGTCGAGGACCGGATCGCCGCCCTGCGTGATCAGTCGGCCTTCATTGTCGAGTTGGAAGTTGCCCGCCCGGGTCAGCGCGGTCCGGCCGTCTCTTTCAACCGTGAAGAATCCCGACCCTTTTATGGCGACGTCGCTCCAAATGCCGGTTACCTTGAAGGGGCCCGGCGTGAAATCGGTCGGCGTGGAGAAGAATTCCACCCCACCCCCCACGTCCGCGAGCTTGCCCGCGTTTGGCGGAACTCGGCCGTCGAGAATGTCCTGGGCGTAGCGCGCCTGAAACACGGCCAGTTCCTCTTTGAATCCGGCCGTATCCACGTTTGCCAGGTTGTTCGCGATGACGTCCAATCGCCTGTTCTGGACGCTCGCGCCATCCGCGCTGATGTATAGTCCGTAAGGCATGATTGTCCATCTTCGCGAGGCGGGTAATGATTCGCCGATGTACAAAGCAAGGGACATGCCAAAACGAGCCCGACTTCGGAAAACCGCCATTACTTGTTGCCTGGAAAGGAGTTGCGACTTCCATTTCGCGAGCGGAATGGGCGGGATGGAAATACTGCTTCGGCAGTCCTGGCCGATCCTCCTTGAAATGCCGGAAAAATTCGCCGATTGTATCGGTTGTGCCGGTTGGCGCGTGGCCAGTCGCGAATCGCTCCCGATATCCACATTGAGCTTCCTGAAGAAATGGAGAACCCGGGAATGGATAATCCCCCCTATTCAAACGCGAGCCCCGAGCAAATGATTCTCCGCGATAAGCTTGCCGTGGACCGAACGCTTCTGGCTAACGAACGCACGCTTCTGGCGTACCTGAGATTCGGCGTCGCGCTATTGATCGCCGGCGTATCCATGATCCACTTCGCGAGCGAGGAGGGATGGTTCTGGGCGGTTGGGGTGGTTTGCATTCCTTTGGGAATCTACACGACTTGGCTCGGAACCACCCGGTATCGCCAGATGAACCGGCAAATCGTCGCAAGCTGCACGAAGTGGATGCACGCTCACGAGGGTCCGGAAACCCCTTCCTCTCGGTAAACGGGGCGAGGAGAACAAAACGCACACGGAAACGCCAAGCGGCCGGGCCGGAGTGCGCACCGGCCTCGAGCGGTCTTCTCGACCGGCCCGCAATTGCTTCCCGAACCCTTTCCCGTCCCGCCGTTTACGAGCGAAACGCCACGGAATTCGACTGAAGACATGGGACGTCGCCGTGTAAAAGGTTCTTCTGGGAAACTATCGTTTCGCCCCTATTGAAAATGCGCGGCGAGACGATAGAATTAAGGAAAGCCGGTAGGTTCCGTAGGCCTAACCCTCCTACATTCTTTAACCTGTCATCCCTACCGGTTTGAGCGAGTGAGCCCCGTCACCTCCCCTGCCCCGGGTGGCGGGGTTTTTGCTTTCTTGGACGGTGACGGGTGATATGGGAACGAGGCTCGGATATGTACGGGAGTAGCTCGAACCACCAATAATAACCGCCGGCTTGCCGGGAATTTCGGTAAAAAATGAAGCTCGTTATTCGCGTGGATTCAAGCTGCTATTGTCTCGCTCAAGTCGCTTTGATATAGCATGGCACGGCCAGCGGACTGGTCGTGGACGTTCCCTTGTCTTTTCTCCTCCTCGTATATGATCGCGCCATGCTTTTCGGAACTTTTGCCACGGTGTTGTTGACGGCTTTCGCCGCCGGTACGGACGTCGTCGTCGTTTGCCCGCCCGCTTTCGAACCGGAGCTTGCGCCATGGCTGGCGTTTCGGGAATCTCAGGGGCACGTCATCGAGATCATCCCACCGGGAGATTCGGTCGAGCAGACGCGCGAGAGAATCCGGAGGGTCGCTGAAAGGGGCGCGTTGCGATTCGTCGTCCTTGTCGGCGATACGCGGTCGGTGGGCATTCATCCGGCGGAGCGAAGCGACTTGCTCGTTCCCACCGATTATGTCGAAGCCACCGTCAACGTCGATTGGGGCTCTCCATCGCATATCGCCACCGATAACTCGTACGCCGATTTGGACGGGGACCGTGTGCCGGATGTCGCCGTTGGGCGTTTGAGCGTGGATACTTCGGAGGAACTGCGGCGGATAGTGGCGAAGATCGTCCGCTACGAGAATTCGACCGATTTCGGGCCGTGGCGTCGGCAGGTCAATTTCGTCGCCGGAGTGGGGGATTTCGGAGTCGTCGCCGACACCGTGCTCGAGAGAGCCGCGCGTTATCTATTGACCAGCCAAATACCAGTCTCGTACGCGATCACGATGACGCACGCGGGATGGCGGAGCCCTTTCTTTCCGGATCCGCGGCGTTTTCGCGAAACGACGATGGAACGGCTCAACGAGGGACCCCTGTTCTGGGTTTATATGGGTCACGGATTCTACCGCCATCTTGGAGGACTCCAGTTGGAGGAGGAAAGCTTTCCCGTCCTCGCCAACGAAGACATTCCCCACTTGAACTGCAAGAACGGCCCCCCGGTCGCGGTCTTTCTGGCCTGCTACGTCGGCGCGTTTGACGCCCCGGAGGACTGCCTGGCGGAACACATGCTTCGCGCCGAAGGAGGTCCGGTCGCGGTCATCGCCGGTTCACGTGTGACCATGCCCTATGCAATGGCGGTTCTGGGTCAGGGGATGCTTACGGAGGTCTTTGTTCGGCGGCGCGCCACGCTTGGAGAAATCCTCCTCAACGCCAAACGCGAGATGGTCGCGCGGGAGGCCGAGGAAGACCCGCGACGTCGCCTGATCGATGCCGTCGCTTCCATTATCAGTCCAACGAGGGACCGCCTCCGGGAGGAACGCGAAGAACACCTCGAGCTGTTCAACCTCCTCGGTGATCCGCTCCTGAGGGTCCGTCATCCCGATCTGGTCGAGATTGCTTCGCGGACGGAGGTAACCGCCGGGGAGACGCTGACGGTTTCGGGAGTCAGTCCGATCTCGGGAACGGCCGTCCTGGAGCTGGTCGCCGGACGCGAGCGGTTGACCTTTCCATTCGTCTCTCGAACGAGCATGCCGTGCACCGACGAGGAGTTTGCCGGAATGCAGGAGGTCTACCAGCGGGCAAATAACCGGTGCGTCTTACGGCATACGTTCCCCATCGAGGCGGGCCCCTTCGAACGGACGATCACCGTTCCCGAGGAAGCCATTGGTGGGTGCTACGCGCGGGTATTCATTCAAGGAGACTCGGGTTACGCGACGGGGGGAAACGAAATCCGCGTGTCTCAGGCTCCGTCGGGGACGAGGCGGTTCTGATCGTCGACCAGGACGACCTTGGGTTTCCATTCCGCGGCCTCTTCCGCCGAGACGGCGCAGTACGACAGGACGATGACCCTATCCCCGGCCACTCCGAGCCGGGCGGCGGGACCGTTGAGCATCATGGTCCGCGAGCCGGCCGGGGCTTCAATGGCATAGGTGATGATCCGCTCGGCGTTGTTAAGGTTCAAGACGTGAACCTGCTCGCCGGGCAGAATATCGGCCGCCTTCAGAAGATCGCCGTCAACGGAAATACTTCCCTCGTAATCCAGCTCCGTCCCGGTCAGGATGGCGCGGTGGATTTTCGATTTGAACATGAATCGCTGCATGGATCGGAGTTTCACCTCTATCGCTTGATCTACGAATACTCCTCTTTCCCGGGGGCTCCGCCGCGGTCATTTCGCGCCGCCGAGGCGAATGGTCGCCGTCACCGGGAAGTGGTCGGAGGGATACCGGCCGTCACGGTCGGTCCGAATAATCTCCGCGGCGATCGGCACCGCGTCGCCGCGAACGAAAATGTGGTCGATCTTCGGCCCGGAGTCCCGCCCCTCGAAACCGTTGAAGGTCCCGACCTTCTCGGCCGAAGCGTGGACTGCGCGAAACGTGTCGATCAACACGGACCCCGGGCCTTCGGGGGCCTCCGTCAGGATTCGCATTGATTCGGCCGTTTCCGAGGCGTTGAAATCGCCCGCGAGAACCACCGGAACATCCGCGGGAATTTGGGCGATCCGGTCGCGCAGCATCGCGGCGCTTTTTCGCCGTGCCGGCGAGGAACGATGATCGAAATGGGTATTGACGAAAACGAGCCGTCGGCCGGTGTCGGTCTCGAAGAATCGGGCCCAAGTCACGATTCGCGTGCAGGCGTTTCCCCAGGTAATCGACGCCGGTTCATCCGGCGCGTCCGAAAGCCAATAGGTCCCCTGTTCCTCCGGGTCGATCCGCCACCTCCGGCGCAAGTAGAAGACCGAACAGGCTTCCCCAGCGTTCGGATCTTTCTCGCGGGAACGGCTCAGCACGCCGTATTCTTGCAGGGATTCTTCAAGAAAGGCAACCTGCCCGGGGAGGGCCTCTTGAATACCCAGAAAGTCGGGGCGGAAGTCACGAATAATCTCGACGACGAGGTCTTTCCGGTGCGGCCAAGCGTCTTTCCCGTCGGCCGGCGTGTCGTACCGGATGTTGAAGGTCATCACCCGGACCACGTCCGGGTCGGAGGCCTTCACGACGGAATCGGGAAAAGCGGAGCCGGCACACACGAAGTGCGCACAGAACAGCACTCCCGCGAGCCGCCAACTCGGTCGAAGGGGCGCGCGGCGTGGGGCCGGGTGAAGATATGATAGCTGGTGAAACATTGACTCAGATGGGGCAGCAGTACCTGTAGGAGGGGTTCCCCGCAAGAGATTGGGTCAAACACACGGAGCCCGATCGCCGGCGGTGAACTCATTCTACGTCGAATCCATCGAAAGAAACAAGGGGAGCCCCTAAATCGGGGGGAGTAACTGTCGTATTCGCGAACGTGGCCGACACCGGTCCGTCGTGTAATGTCACCAGCCTCGGTAGTGACGTTCTCGCGGAAGAATTACTCGATCCTTGCCATGTTTTTTGAGCAACGAAAGAGATGCAGTGATGACACCCGCCGATTAGGCGATTAGAATACTATCTATCGTTCGGATATTCGCACTTCGCTTAGGGAGCCAGCTCATGCTCTGTCAAAGAAATTGTGTTTTGTTCTTAATAGTTTTTGTTGCGGTTTTCGCCATCTATTGCGGTAGTGTACTTGCGCAACAAGACTGGAAACCGTTGACGCCCGGTACGAGGCTCAATCCGGGCGATCGGGTCATGGTCAGGAGTTTCGACCGATGGATGGAGGGAATCGTGGTCGGGTTTTTTGCCGGCGGTCGCATGATCGAGGTGCGCTATTCCGATCCCAACTTTGGAGAGATGTCGCGGCCATTCCCTCCGAACGACATCCGTGTTCCCGGGAGGAAGCCGGCTCCTCGAGTGAGAGCGGGAGACGGGGAGAACCCTTTCGAAGCAGGCGGCCGGTTCCGCACGTGGTCGGACAGCTCCGGAAAATTCCGGATCGAAGCGGAACTCGCTGAGGTCCTCAAAGGCGAAGTCGTTCTTAAGAAACGGGAAGGGGATGAGATCACCGTTCCGATAGACCGCCTCTCGAAAAAGGACCGCGAATACATCGCCTCGTTGAAGACGGAAACGCCCGATTTGGAAAACCCCTTTGGCTCCCGGGCCGATCCCGCTGCCGATCCCGCTACCGGGACCGCGACCCTGGCCCCGGATTGGAGCCAATCGAAAAGAGTCATTCTTCAAAGCAATGTCAAAGTGAATGGTTTGGCGCCGGACGCCGGTCCCGCGGCGGCCCCTCTTTTGACGCAGCCGCTCGTGTTGCCGCCCGCGGGATCGTTCTTCGAGGAAATCACGGGGGTTTTTCCCGCCGGCGCCGAACCGGGAGTCGCCGCGGTCGGCGTCGTCTGCAGTTTTGGAGATACGACCTACTCGGGAGTTTTCCGCTGCGATCTGACCCGGGAGAAAGGACGAATCGAGCAGATCGAGATTCCAAATAAGTCGAAACCGCTGGACATAAGTCCCAGTGGAAAGCTGCTGATCACCAAATCACACGATCAGGTGCTCAGAGAGGGGAGACTTCTGACTCTTTGGGATATCCGGGGAAAGCGATGCTTGAAACGGTGGGATTGCGATCCCTATTCCGGCCGCGGGAGCCAGTTCGCCCCGAACATCCAATGGGTCAAGTTCGTCGATGAAGAGCATCTGCTAACGCTTGGCGCCGGGTACGTGACTCTCTGGGAACTGGAGAAGATGAAGGCGATCTACTCCGTGCCGTTGAGTTCCGACTTTCACGCT
>CAZFQG010000065.1:19985-29937 GCA_964520785.1 uncultured Planctomycetaceae bacterium
GCTCTTTTTCTGAGGTCGACTCCGGCGCTGAGTCCCGGCCGGAAATACCTGGCCGTGCCGGGGCCCGGTTGTCTCAATGTTTTGGAGGTGAAAACGGGGAAGGTCGTCGGAACCTATCCGGGAGCGGGAAAACACGGAACCATCGTCTTTCGGCCGGACGGCGAACGGATCGCCCTGACCACGCCGACACGGGTTCAGGTTTGGGAGTTTTCCACCGGGGCGATGTACCGGGATATCGGGTTCTCCACCCCCTTTTCAAGGTTCCGGGAACCGACCTGGCCTTCGCCCGGTTATATCCTCATCGGCGGTCGATTCTTGATGGATTTGGAGCGCCACACGCTGTTGTGGGAGTACCGGCCGGGTGCCAACGTGGGGCGCGTGGCGGCGACCCAAATCATCGCTCGGCGCCTCTGGTTTCTGGCGACGAACGAGAAACAGCGGGCGCTCATCCCGTTTTCCGTGCCCGACGCCGCGATCCGTGACGTGATCTCCCACATTCAGCCCGACCAAACCCTGGTCCTGCAACCCGGCATGGAAGTCACTCTCGACGTCCAGGTCGAAGGAACTCCGCAGCAGCGCGAGCAAATCAGGGATGCTTTCGCGAAGAACCTCGCCGACAACGGGCTGCGCCTTACCGATGACGCTCCCGTCCAGGTCGTCGCACGGACCGACCGGGGAGAAATCGAGCAGAAGGGGTATAGCCGCTTCGGTGGGCTGTTACCCCACGAAAAGGTCGAGTACGGCACCTTTCAAGGATATATTAGTCGGGTTACGATTCTGATCGACGGCAAGGTCGCATGGCAGGTGACCTCGCGCACGAGCGCTCCCGATGATCTAAGACTGGAAGGGGGCGAGTCCGTCTCGCAGGCGTTGAAGAGACATGAATCGCCCGATCTGGTTTTCTTCGATCGGGTCTTTCTACCCAAGTACCTGTGCGTACCGTGCGACACCTACACGTTCGGAGCAACGGAATTGACGCCCGCCGGCCCCATGCCGGCCCAGCCGACCCCCCGTGAAGAACCGGAATCGCCGTCGGGTCCTCCCGAGGTTCCGGGAAGGCGGGCGTAGGCGGCGCTTCACCATCACGCTCCAACCAAAGTGGAAATCCGAACGATGAAATCCAGGAGGCGTTTCGTGTTCACGATGCCAAGCGAAGGATCACGACGTTTCGCGTCTTGGAGGCGAAGACGGGAGAACTGCCGGGGACTTCATGAAGGCGCCGAGAATCACAGATACCATAAGGACGGATATATCGTCTTCCGATCCGATGGGAAGCAGATCGCACTCTTGAGCCGGGAGGGGATTCGCGTACGGGGCTTCGCGATGGGGAAACCGTATCGCGAGTTCGGTTGCTTCGTTCCGCGTGCGCCAAATCTCGCCACCGTCGGCGAGGAGGACGCAAGTCGTGGGGCGTTCTTCCGAGCGCCCCACGCGCGGTGAACCGTCGTCGGGGTGGATTAGTCGTCGTCTTCTCGCTCCAGAGCGACGATCCCGAGGTCGATATACTGGCCTCCTCGGGTTTGCTTGCAGTGGATGGCGATCGTGTTGGAGCCCTTCGTAAGGACGTCACGGTGTTCCGCCGTCAGCGGCACGAAAACGTACGACGTCGTGAAGCCCTCCAGCTTCGCCACGAGCGTGCCGTTGAGATGGACCTCGGCGTCTTCGTCGTGGTGCACCTCCAGCGCGAGTTCGCCCGCCGCGTCATCCTTCCAGTCGAACGTGCGGCGGATCCATATCTCCGGCGTGTCCCATTTCGTGCCGATGATTGCGCCGGGCGTTCCTTCGGTGCCAAATCCGGCGGGCCCGTCTTTCCAGCCGGAATCGTCGAAATCGGCCTTTTCCCAGCCCTCGGCCGGTTTTTCGGTCGTGTAGCGCCATACCGGCGGCTCGGGCCGATCCCAACCGCCCTCCTTGGCAAGCGCTCGCGGAACGACCACTCGGACGCTCGGGACGGGGCCGAGCAGGTCCTCATTCACCGGACCTACGACCTCGGGATCCATCTTGATGATCCGCCGGTCGTAGGTGATCAGCCCGTTCACTTCGATCTCGACGTCGGTGGTCTGCGTGTAGACCGCCGCGGCGAGTCCCTGGCCGATGAGGAGCTTCAATCGGGCGATCAGGTTGAGATAGGCATCTTGCAACGCCTCCAGTGTCTCATACGACCGGTAACCCCAGTTCTTCGAGTCCTGCCAGGTGTGGCCCTTGATCGGAAGACCCAGCCCGCCAAACTCGCCCAGGACGGCGGCGCGAGTCTCTTCCAGGGCGGGCATGGCGGGGCCGGGGTAGGCGTGGATGTCCATCACGTCGCCGCATTGACGATCGGTCCAACCGCTGGCATTGTTGACCAACCGAGTCGGGTCGGTTTCCTTCGTCCAGCGGACGATCCGCTCGGTCGCGAACTGTCCCCATCCCTCGTTGAAGGGGACCCACATCACGATCGCCGGGGAATTGAAGTTCGCGCCGATGATTCCGCCCCATTCTTCGATGAACTGCCGGGCCGACTCCTCCGTCCGCTCGATGTCTGGATCATTCCGGCCGATGTACTTGTCGCCGCTGGGCATGTCCTGCCAAACCAGCAGGCCCAACTTGTCGCACCAGTAGTACCAGCGCGCCGGCTCGACTTTCACGTGCTTGCGGAGCATGTTCATTCCCAGCTTCTTCGTCACCTCGACGTCAAAGCGAAGCGCGTCATCCGTCGGGGCCGTGTAGATGCCGTCCGGCCAGAAGCCCTGGTCGAGCGGTCCGTATTGGAACAGCGGCTTATTGTTCAGCCCGAGCCTCAAAACTCCGTTCTTGTCTTTTAGCAGGGATATCTTCCGCATTCCGAAATAGCCGGTGACCTCGTCGACGGCCTCGCCGTCCTTCACGAGCGATATCTTCAGATCATAAAGGAACGGATCGTCGGGGGACCACAGCCGCGGCTCTTCGATGGGCAGTGTGATCGGCTCGCCCAATTTGCCGGTGGCGGCCCCGACCGATTCGCCGTCGACCATCGCTTCCACCTTGACCTCGGCGCTGGTTTCGTCCCCCGCCGCGTTTACCATGAAGATCGCCCGGTCATCGTCGATATCCGGCACGACCCGGAACGACTCGACATAGCTTCGAGGGACCGCTTCCAGCCACGTGGTCTGCCAAATTCCGGTAACCGGCGTGTACCAGATACCGTGCGGGTTCAATACCTGCTTGCCTCGCGGCTGATAGCCTTGATCCGTCGGATCGAAAACGCGGACGATGATTTCCTGTTCGCCGTCCGATTTCAGGGCGTCGGTTACGTCGAGGGAAAACGGGTCGTACCCGCCGCGATGGCCGCCGACTTCCTTTCCGTTAACCCAGACGACCGCCTCCCAGTCAACCGCGCCGAAGTGCAGCAACACCCGCTTCCCGTCCCAATCGGCCGGGAGGGTGAACGTCCGGCGATACCAGAGTCGTTCCTCCGGCTTCACCTGACGCATCACGCCGGAAAGGCTTGATTCGATTGGAAAGGGAACGAGAATCTTTCCCTCGTATCCCTCGGGATGCTCCACGTCCGCCGCGACGACGGCGTAGTCCCAGAGTCCGTTGAGGTTCATCCACGCGGGGCGGACCATCTGCGGCCGCGGGTACTCCGGTAAGGCATTTGCCGGCGAGACGTCCGCGGTCCAAGGAGTGGTCAAGGGGCCCGGCCGCGGTTTCCAGTCGTCGGCGACGCTCGCGGTGCCGCACGCACAGGCGGTGAGACAAGCCAAAGTGAGACGAAGGGAGTAACTACTCATCATGCTCTTCCTTATCTTTGAAAAACGAGAACGCAAACCTACCGTACTCGACGGGGGCGGAACAACCGCTTGTTCCGGTTTTCCGACGGTTCCTCCGGGTCCCGATTCGCCTACCCAATCATAGTCCACGGCACCGATGCCGTGCTCGCCTCGACGAGTTCGGGGGACCCGGCCTCACTCCCCGACGGCGACCGCATACGCCGTCGCGTGGGTGCGGCAATGCGAGATCGTCACGAAGATCTCCTGGATGCCGCGCTGGCGCGCTACGTCGAGCGTCCCATCGTTCAAACGGACTACCGGACGCCCTCCGGGCTCGTTGAGTATCTCCATGTCGCGCCACGAAATTCCCTGAATCCAGCCCGTGCCGATTGCTTTGAGCACCGCCTCCTTTGCGCACCATCGGCCGGTGAAGTGTTCCGTCGCCTGGCGCCGGTTGCGGCAATAGGCCACTTCGGCCGGCGTGTAGACGCGGTTGATGAACAAGTCACCGTGCCGTTCGATCATCTTCGCGATCCGCAGGCATTCCGTAATATCCGTTCCAATCCCGATAATCCGTGCCATGAGCACCCTTCGTCAATCCATGCAGTGTTCCCGTCGCCGTTCCAGTCGCCGCGATGCCGGAAACCAACCGGTAAGAACGCGGGCGCCGAACCACGCCGAAATTCCCAGAATGGCGGCGTCGGCCGCCCAGGAAACCCATACCGCGGTTCCCCGCAACGTGAACCATTTTCCGACGGGGCGGCCCGCGCGTATCTGATGTCGCAGATACCCCGGGAAGTCCCCTCGGCTCGCGTCGTAGTACCGATCTCTCAGCTCCGGAAACGCCGACCGGGCCAGTTCCATCTCTCGGGTATCCTCCCGATCCGCGAGTCGCGCTTGCCGGAATCCGAGGAAATGCTGGCCGGTAACGGCGACGACCGCGGCGAGAATCGCTCCGAAGAAGAACGTCGGGTCGTGGTCCATCTGGGCGAACCGGCGGACCGAGGCAAGGAGTATGCCCAGCAGTCCGCCCGCGATCGCCGGAAACAGCAAAAAGGGGGCGAATCCAAGCGTTGTTTGCGAGACAAACGCCGCCGCGGCCGTCGCCGCGCCGAGCCCGGCGGCGACGATCGTCCAGACGAACAGTCCCTCCCACGCGAACGTCGGATCCCCTTTCGCGGAACGCACATCCGCCTGGAACGTGGAACCGGCTTCACGATACTCCCGTCGTTCGTCCATTCCGCCGGCGATTGTTTTCGCTCCTCTCAATCCGTTCGCCGTTTTTTTCAAGCCGGCTTTTCCCGACCTACTTCTCCTCGCCGGCATACTTCTCGAACATCGCCTTCATCTTGTCGGGATCGGCTTCGCCGGTGAAGAACAGGAACCGGTATCGCAACGTCATGGACTCACCCGCCTTGAGCGTGTAGGCGCCGTTTTGACCGTTGCCGACGAAGTCGCTCAGCCCGAACGGATTGCCCGCACACAAGCCATAGGTTCGCGCGTGCCAGTGATTGGGATACCGGAAACTGCTGGGGTGGTTGAAGATCACGATTGAGAGGGTCTCCCCTTCGACCGGTCCGGTATAGGCGACCCAAGGGGCCGCTTTTCCCCAGGCATCTCCATCCACGTTGCCATGGCTGTTTATGAGTTTGCCCCCTTTCTTCGCGTCCGGCTTCATCGTTCCCGCAATACGGATGCCCATGGTCCCCTCCTTGGTGTCGCCGAACGTGACGTCCCCGGCCGTCGCCTTCAAGGTGATATCGTAGTCGATCCACCGGAGCCCGGCCGCGTCGTCGGCGCCGAACGTCATGGTCGTTTCGTCTTCGAGAATCTTCTTTCCGTTCCGGTCGGTCCAGTCGTTCCGTGCGATGACGACCGCCTCCGATCCGCTCTTCACGTCGACGAATTCGCGGTGCTCAATGAGCCCTTGTTTCTCCTCCCAACCCTCGCTTTCCTTACCTCGTTCCGCCCAGAAATCGAGGCCGTTGACGTCGCCATGCGTGAACCAGAGTGAACGGTGGTGGATGTGATCCGGCTTTTCCGTCTCTTGCACCGGACCAAGGGGATATTGGCGCGTCATCGCTTTGCCGGTTGGCCCGTAGATGGGCCAGATGCACGGCTTGGCTCCCGATTTCGCCAAATACATCGCGAAAGGCTTGCCATCGACTTCGACGACTACCTTTCCGCCTTCCTTTTGCGCGGTCACTTCCGCATTAAGCAAAGAGCAAAAAGCAAAAAAAAGGACAATCGTGGACGGAATAACCAAGTGGGAAGCGTACTTCATCAGTGCAACTCCTCGCAACGTGGGGATCATTGGAATGTGGGGGCATCCGGCTGGTTTCCCCCCTACTATACCTCACGCCCCGTCCGGAGACAATAACCGCATACCCCCCTTTCAAGGGAAATGTGGACGAGCGTTACACACGTTGATCGACGTCGCGGCGCGATCGCGCCGGCGCATCATCGAAAGATATCAACTTGTCTACTGAGCGAGCTTCCGGATACTTTCCCGGTACTCGGCCCTCGCCTTGCGCACCCAGCAACTCTCGCACTCGCAGTGGGGAAGATCGCACGTCCCGCGAACGTCTTGGGCCTTCATCGGTTCGATGGACCCAAGGACCAGCTCACGCATCTTGCGATAGCCGTCACCATCGCGGCTATCCCAAATCGTTCCGAGTTGTCCCCAGCCGCCGGCGCTGACCGGAAGCGGCCCCAGCAGAATCCGGCTTTCATCCGGTGCCGTCGCGTTGACCAGCGCCGCATACGGCTGCTTCGCGATATCCGCCCCGAATCGCTCCGCCACGTACTCGCGCAGCGCCGTTTCTCCCTCCGGGACCGGCCTGAGCCATTCGCGCTTGTTCCAGGAATAATCGCCGAAGTATTGCGCATTGAGGTCGAGCCAGTAGATCATCCGGCGGAAGGCGGCCGGGTCCTTCTTCGCCAGCGGTTCGTGGTTCTCGTCTCCTTCCAGCAGCAGCCGTCCCAGCCGGCCGGCGTGCGAGAAATAATCCTTGGGGCGGCTGATCGGCGTCTCCAGGTTCCGGATCGCGATGGAAACCAGCCCCGGCCGCGAGACGAGGCTCAAGTAAGACGTGCTCGCGTGGACGCGGCCCAAAGTCAGCGCGCCGTCGCGCATCGTCCCCAAAAGGTTCACGTCCCCCTCGGTCTTCTCCAGCCCGTGGCATTCGATGCAATAGCGGTCCAAGACGGGTTGCACGGTCCGCATGAAGGCGAGGCCTCCGTCGTAGTCGATCTCGGCCGGCGGCTTGAGCCGGTGGATCAGGGGTTCCCCTTGGGTGAGATAAGCCGCGGTTACCGGCGTCGTGTCGCGGGGTTCGTGGCAGCCGGTGCAGGTCGCCTGCTCGCTCGGCTGGAGGTAGACGAAGCTTCTCATGCTCATTACGGCCATGTCGTTTTCGTCGACCAGTTGGAAGAGGAGCGGTACGTTCGCCGGCGCCTCGAACGCGACGGAGCCGTCCTCCGCCACCGGTGCCGTCCCCACGATCCGCTTGGGCAGCTCGAAGAGTGTCAGCGACCGGTCCGGAACCCGCTGCGTCGGCTGCGCGGAGATGTGGACGACGCGGAGATTCTTGAAGGTCCCTCGCGGTATCCCGTCGATCCCCCGGTAGACGTCCTGAACGAAGAACGTCCCGGTCTCCTCCTCATGCCGATCCCTATCCTCCAAGAGCATCGAAGGGACTACCGGCGGCGTTTCCGTGGGAGCCACCGGCATCGGCGCGAAACAGGACATCTGGGCGTCACGATAGATCAGCTCCCGTCCCCCCAGCGTGTCGACCAGGTACACGGCGAAGGCGTTTTCCGGCGGGTAGTCGTACGAGGCGGTCATCCGGTAGGGGGACCAGGCCGCGAAGAACAGGTCGCGATCCACCGCCCACGGCGTCGCGTAGGAGTCCTCCGGCCAGGTCACGTGCGGCCAATGTTCCGTTTCCGGAAACGGCGTCTCCGGGGTGATCCGCGTAATCGGCGCCGGCCCGTCTTGCCCCTCGCGCGGGTCTATCACCACGATGGAACCGTTGGTGAAGCTGTGATGCGCCCCGGCCGTCGCGACGACCTCGTGGGTGCCTGGAATGCTCCTCGCTTCGTAGAGTGAGCACGGGTTGATCGTCGCGTTGCCGTAGAAATGGGCCGTGCCGGTTCCGTCGGGGCGAATCGTCCACAGGCTCTGGTAGATCGTGTCGTGGCGGTTGATGTAGTCCCACCGGGTCCAGATGATCCGCCCATCGCCAAGAACGCTGGGGTCCCACTCGTTCGCCTCGCCGTGGGCCAGGGGGCGAATGCCGGAGCCGTCCGCCTCGCAACGGTAGAGGGTGTAGGTGGGGCAGTAGCGGTCGCCGTGATGGCACCGCACGCCCCCCTGGTTCCGCGTGCTGATGAATGCGATCCCGCCGTCCGGCAGATAGCACGGGTCGAAGTCTTCAATCAACACCGTCTCGCGGCCGTCGACCCCTTCCAACGGATCGGCCGGCGTTCCGGTGATCTGCCGCAAACCGGTGCCGTCCAGATTCACCTCCCAGATAAAAAACCGGCGGTAGTCGGCCCTCGGCTCGTCCGCGTGGTTCGCGTAGGAGACCATCAGCCGCGTCGCGTCGAAGGAGAGGTCGGGGTGAAGATACGCGCCGGCCGGGAGTTTGTCCGCCAGGAGGAGAGTCTCCCGCGGGGCGGTCCGCCAGTCGTCCAGAACTGCCGGCCCCGGACACGTTCGGTTGTACCTCGCGAGGTACTGGTCGGACTGGTGAGAGAAGGTCGGGGGGGCACGTTTGTTGATCAGGAGCTGGTCGAACTGGAGCTTGGGATGTGCGAGGATAACCTCGCGGCGGAACCGGCGGATGTCCAGGTAGAGGGTCTCAAGCGCGCCCGGATCATCGGCCGGGGCGTCTTGCACTCGCTTCTGAAGCGAGGCCAGTTTCTCGGCCGCCCGCGGCAGGGGTGCCGCCGCTTCGACGAATTCAACCGTCCGCCGCGCCAGCGCCAGCGCCGCTTCCAGCGTTTCGCGGCGGATGGTGACCGGCGGGAAGCTCCAGCGGTCCTTCGAAGCCGCGTAGTCCGCTCCGGCGTCGGTACCAGGCGGATACGACCAGTCCGAAATCCCGCACTGCGTTGCCGGCTTATTCAGGGCGATGTTCTTTTCGGGATCGGCCGCGGCATAGACCTGCACCTCGTCCAAATGCAGCCACGCCTGCTGGGCCGGAACGAATATCTTCACGTACCGCGCCTTGCGGCCTTCCAACGGTACGACGAGCGGTTTTTTATCGGGGAATCCGCGGAACACGGTGCCGTCGTGTTCGTACTCGACCCGCCAATTCTTGTCGTCGTCGGAGAGAAGCAGTTGAAAATGGGTCAGCCGGTTTTCCGACCCGCCGTCCGCCCGGTTGTAAATCACCACCCGAGCGAGCGGCTCCGACGCCTGCAAATCGACCCGCCACCACGGTCCTCCCGGGTGGCAGTCGGTATGAAACCCCCACTTTCCGTTGATCACCCCGTCGACCGCCCCGGCGGCATCCAATTCCGGCGTCATCTTGGGCGGTTGAGCCGCGTCCGACCCGACGAGAAACACGCCCGACTCCAACTTCGGCGCCTGCCGCAGCCAGTCGGCCTCGATCATCCGGGCCAGTTCGTCCGGGGTAGGGGCTTTGGCGAGAGAGGGGACGGGAATCGCCGCAAGTTGGGCGGTGAGAACGAGAACCGCGGTCGACAAGACGAAATGGCGCATGACGGGACCCTATTGGGGGGTAGGGTAAACACGAAACAAATCACTCCATCGCAGTCCATCCTAGCGTTTCACCCCCACAAACGCAAGCACGGGCAGAGCCGCCTCCCCCCCGTAGCCGCGTTTCCCCTGTAGCCGCATACGGTCCGAATCCCGTTCGGCGACCGGAAACGGGGGTGCAACTCTTGGAGTCCCACCATACGGCCTCCTGATGACAATTCGAGTCTTCAACTCTTTATTTCACAATGCTTTACGAATTCCACGTTTGTACACTACTTGGGCTGTATCAGGATTTGTACACTATCTTTCGGCAACACGATGTGACAATATGTTTGACTTTGGGCGAGCGGCAACTCCTAAATGTACCCCCCCCGAGCTATCGGTTCGGGCCCGACAAAATGTGACCGAGCGGTAGATTTGTATGCGCCGCTCGCCTTACCCGGGAATCCGTATCAGCAAGCCCGCGATGAAGATGGGGATTACCGGCAGTGCG